>JAQZBA010000126.1 GCA_029239365.1 Herbinix sp.
AAAGATGCCAAACATCTTATTATCCAAAGTTGCTTTCTTTACTCCATAATGGTAATACAGTCCTGCCTGTGCTCCCCAACAAATATGTAGAGTTGAGGTTACATTGGTTGTTGACCACTTCATAATCCGAGCCAACTCGTCCCAATAAGTCACCTCATCAAATTCCATCAATTCCACAGGGGCCCCAGTAATAATCAAACCATCAAATCTCCGATTCTTCACATCCTCGAAGGTAAGATAGAATTGATCCAAATGACTGGTCGGCGTATGGGATCCAACGTAGGTACTTGTCGTCAAAAATGTAATATCCACCTGTAGTGGTGTATTAGACAAACTCCGAAGCAGCTGTACTTCCGTGTCCTCTTTGATAGGCATCAAATTTAAGATGGCAATCTGCAGAGGTCGAATATCCTGATGCGTTGCTCGGGTCTCATCCATGATAAATATATTCTCATCTTCGAGAATTTTCTTTGCCGGTAAATCACTTTGTATTCTTATAGGCATAATTCATCACCATTTCCACAAATTTTGTCGTAGCAAAAATTATCATACCATGATTTTCTGAATAAATCAACAAACAAACCTACGAATCACCAAATAATTCCTAAAAGTTAAAAATATAACAGTTTGTTTAATTTGTAACTATTTAATTAGAATAATCCCTGATCAATTAGTGACAATTCATTATAACAACTGCTGATCTTCAATACTTTATTCGGAACTACAAATTCCGGATATACAGGCTAAGCGTATGTTCTGCTTCCCCTGCATATCCGGAATATAGGATGAAATGTCAATATTAATATTATCTACCGAGATATTACTATATAGAAGGTTAAGCAGTTATTGCAGCATACCTAACACTTCTGCCTCTGTCAGAATAGTAACCCCCAATTCCTGCGCTTTCGTCAGCTTGCTACCGGCGCTCTCCCCGGCAATCAGATACCTTGTGTTCTTGGATACACTACCGGACACCTTACCACCATACTTCTTGACGAGCTCTTCCATCTCAGTTCGCCCTAGGGAGGGAAGAGTTCCTGTAATGACAAAGGTCATACCTGCAAAGCGCTGGTCTTCGTTAGACTCACCTTGAAGGGAGGTAAAGTTCATCCCTGCTTTCTCCAGACGGTCGATTATGTTACGATTCTCTTCCTGCGCAAAGAATTGGGCAATGGATCTGGCCGTAACATCGCCAACATCGTTAATTGATACAAGCTCTTCATAGGTAGCTTTCACCAGATCATGTATCGATCTGAAATGCTTTTTCAACTCAGAGCCTGCTTGTCTTCCGATATTCTTTATCCCTAAGCCGGTAATCAGGCGATCAATATCATTTTCCTTACTATCTTCAATTGCTTTCAGAAGCTTATCCGTATTCTTCTCTTTCCCGATAAGGCCTTTTTCAATTAATTCGTCACGATAATTATTAAGATAATAGATATCTGCGACATCCCTTAGATACCCCTCCCCAATCAAGGACTCAATATAGGCTTCACCAAAGCCCTTGATATCCATTGCATTACGGCCGACAAAGTTATTAATATGTTGGCTAAGCTGTGCCGGGCAATTAATATTTGTACATTTGGTATCTGCTGTATTAGCATCCCGAATTGTAGGCCCTCCACAGCTGGGGCAGGTTGCAGAGATATGGAAAGCTTCCGTACCCTCCGGACGCTTATCTTTATTCACAAAGAGGACTTCAGGGATGATCTCACCGGCTTTTCTAACAACAATCGTGTCCCCTAATCGTACATCCAATTCATCGATACGGTCCTGATTGTGAAGGGTCGCCTTTTCAACGTTAGTCCCGCAGAGACGAATTGGTTCAAAAATTGCAGTTGGTGTGATACGTCCTGTTCTTCCTACCGTAAGTCGGATATCCTTAACGATGGTTTCCTTCTCCTCCGGTGGATACTTATATGCGATCGCCCAACGCGGTACCTTCGAAGTTGCACCAAAATATTCTCGATCCGCTATGCTATCTATCTTTACGACGGCACCATCGATATCATAAGCAAGACTACCACGGGATTCGCCTATCTCTTTAATCGCTTCCCATACTTCATCTGCAGTTCTACATAGCTTATAACCCTCTATCACTTTAATTCCCTGTGCTTTTAACCATGTAAGGCTCTGTGAATGACTCTCGAAGTTGATTCCTCTTACGTCCTGAACATTGAAGATGAAGAGGGATAGCTTACGTTCCTTAACAACCTCCGGATCTAACTGCCGCAGTGTTCCGGCAGAGCAGTTACGAGGATTCGCAAATAATTTCTTGCCGGCTGCTTCCAATCGTTCATTCACCGCTTCAAAGTCCTCTGTCCTCATATGGACTTCGCCGCGGATCTCAATATAGGGCACCTTATCCTTCAGTTTTGTCTTCACATCCTGTATCATCTTCACATTCTCGGTTACATCTTCCCCCTGGTTGATCCCATCTCCTCTGGTCACACCCATAGTCAGAACACCATCCGTGTAACGAAGAGCTACCGATAATCCGTCGATCTTCTTCTCGACTACAAAAACTGTATCGTTACGCTCTCTTCGTATCTTCTCAACAAAGCTATAGACCTCTTCCTTATCAAATACATCCTGGAGACTAAGCATCGGTACATTATGCTTCACCAAAATGCCCGCTTCTCGCTTCGCAGCCCCTCCAATCTTCTGGGTTGGCGAGCTCATGTCCGCATACTCAGGGTGTTCCTGTTCTAATTTGCGCAATTTTAAGGATAGCTGATCATATTCATAATCTGATAGCTCCGGATCGTCTTGGTTATAATACCGGTCATTATGATATCTTATCTGTTCTCGTAATTCTTCTATCTCTTTATTGATTTTCATAACAAGATCACACCTACCTTATTCTTAATTTGTATCGTGAAAAGTATATCACTTTCATAAGACATATGATGCCTACACCATACCGGTTTTTTTTATTTTCTTGCACTTTTTTCTTTTTGAAGATGCTGATTCAAATCATCGATCTCTCGCTCTGTTACATTGCGATAATCTCCGGTCTTTAATCTTCCCAGCTGTATATTCATAATTCGAACACGTCTCAGGTTCGTAACACGATAACCAAGCGTTTCACACATACGACGAATTTGACGGTTAAGGCCTTGTGTTAATATGATATTGAAGGTATATTTATCAATCTGATTCACCTTGCAAGGCTTAGTCACTGTATCAAGAATCGGTACCCCGGAAGCCATCTTCTTAAGAAATTCCAAGGAAATATCCTTATTCACTGTTACGATATATTCTTTCTCATGGTTATTCTCGGCACGCAGTATCTTATTAACGATATTGCCATCATTCGTTAACAGAATCAAACCTTCTGAATCCTTATCCAGACGGCCGATGGGATAGATTCTCATGTTATATCCGATATAATCAATAATGTTATCCGGTTCACTGTGGTCTGTCGTACAGACAATACCCTCCGGTTTATGAAAGGCAATCAGTACCAGCTTTTCTTCCTTCTTCACCGGCTTATCGCAGAAGGTGACGACATTATCTTTTGTTACCTTCGAACCCATCTGAGCCACAACACCATCAATTTTAACCTTACCCTCCTCTATATGCCGGTCCGCTTCTCTTCTGGAACAAACTCCAGCCTCACTGAGAAACTTATTAATTCTTACCGCTTCACTATCATAGACCTGGGAGGTCAATCTCTTCGTTCTTTTTGCCATATCATACCTAACCTTTCTATGTTAAGATAATCCCAGCTACAAACTATAGTAGCAAAGACATCGAAACTCTTCAATTCACTAATATTCATACTTCCGTTTGATACCTAATTATACTTGATTTGAATTGGTTCGTCCATATAGAAATCTGATGTTACCCTCCGATACCGATCAAGTTAACTATTCGTACCTAGATAAAAGAAAAGTAGTAAGCTTCCCTCCATAGAAAAAGCTTACTACTCTTTTTATTATAGTTATATCGCCTTCACCTTATCATTGCCTACCATCTGCAAGAGACGCCGTGTCCTGGTTCTCATGAAAGCTTATGAGGTTTCAGAAAAGTACTGTATCTACAGATAATTCTTCATGACTTCGATATTGCTCTCTTCCTTATGAACAAATTCCTCCGCGATCTGTGCGCTCGCCCCATCCGCATTCTTCTTCGCGTGCAGTAACTTGGTCATCTGAGTAACCCCCATGGTACTTCCACGGATTACCATCTGAGCAATATGGCTGTCCGATGAATTCATCAGCATATTCATTTTAACATTACCCTTCATCATCACTTTGTTATACATGGAGAGATCCTTTGCCTTTGCTCCATTCGCACGTAACTGCCGCTTTGATTTATCTGCTATCTCCTGATAATCTCTTAATTGTCTATGCAGGTCATTACTAAATTGCTGGTCCTTCGCCTTATTAAGTACTGCTTCAATCGCAGTAATCCCGGTAGAGGCATTCTGATATGTTTTCTCTAATAAATCTAAATCGACATTTCCAATCATAAAAACACTCCTTATCCTATAAGCTTATTATAGTATAAGGAGTTAGTTTATGAATTATTCAGTAGAATCGCCTTCCGAGTTCTCACTATTCTCACTGCTGGCCATTGCATCAATGCTTTCCCAAAAATTCTTCAGGTCTTCATCCTGTTCTTTCGCCTTCTTACTTTTCTCATCGGTCATTTCGACTAATGCGATAAAATCTTCATCATTCTTTCTGTCATCATAATATGCTTTAATATCAGAATCCATATCACCGGAAAAAATCTTCAACTTATTATCCTCGCCCGTAATTACATAGAATTTAGAAAGTCCCGGTGCCGGAGTATTAATACTTGTAAATTTGATTTCATGATAAACATATACGATATAGGTTCCCTCTATCATTGACTTTTTCGTATAAGTCTTAATATTACGATAATCTTCAATATATTCCGTCTTGATCTGGAGCTGCTCCTCCGACTCTGCTTTATCTGGGTCACTCAGGGTACTCTTCAGAGTATCGATATCTTGATTATTTTTGGCACTATAATAAGAAGCGAATAATTCATCAATCTCCGGATATGCCCCTTCCTGCTCTATTGCATAAACCGGAACCGATGTCGGTGTTGGTATCTCGGTAGGTATTGCAGTGACACCAGGTGTTGCAAGTGCTTCGTCTGCCATCCTTAGAGTCTCATTATCTTCGACATTTTCATCCTGTACAACTTCTGCACTAAACATGGTTGTAGCCGCCTGCTCTTCTGCCTTCGGTCTGTCCTGACTGACTGACAATGTTAATATTCCAATTCCCATGGTGCTCATTGTTGTTAAAAGTATAATCTTTTTATATTTAAGTTTCATTATTGTCTCCTTAAAAACTCACTATGTAACATTTCCATATTTGTTAATTTACTGTACTCATTTTACCAGATTACAAATAAAAAATCAACCTATATATTTCATTTTTATGTAATATATTTTAACAATTTCGTAACATATTCGTATTAAATCGCTCCTTTTTAATCATAAAATAATTTTACAATGGATTGGTAAGAATATATAATTAAAACATAAGTAACCAAATATGTCAAAGTTATATTCTGTCAAATAAGGTCAGAATTGAAAAAACCCTGTAAAACAAGCCTTTCTGGCCAACCTCTTAAGAAAGATGGGTGCAAGACATGAATCCTTTCCTAAATCAACAATTAAAAAAAATCGAACTACAGGAGCAGAAAATATTTAATCAGTCTGGCCATAACTTAATGGATACAACACTGATGCCAATGCTAGATAAAATTCAGGATAAAATTCCTGACAAACTTGTAGAAACCTTGAATCATGCTTTCTACAAAGGCTTCCAATTAGTATTCGATAAAGGAAGCAATTATATCGAGAAAACCTATAACAAGGATAAGGTTGAGTTAGAACATGACATCAATAATTATGCCCTGGATAAGCGGTTTAACAAAAAGCATATCAATAAACTGGACCGTTATTCCAAGCAATCTAAATTGGTCAACTCCTCCTTCTCCGTATTGGAAGGTGGCGTCCTAGGTGTATTAGGAATTGGGCTTCCCGATATTCCTCTATTCCTCTCCGTCTTAGTTAAGACACTTTATGAAATAGCTCTTAGCTATGGATACACTTATTCTTCCACAGAGGAACGATCCTATCTACTACTGCTCATCAGTGCTGCTATCGCAAATGGAGAACAACAACGAGACCTGGATAAGAAGCTGGAACAGCTAAGCGATAAAATTGATAGCAATCTTACTATTGAAGCTGATGTTGACACCCAGATGAAGGAAACTTCTAACAACCTGTCCGAGGTCTTATTGACAGCAAAATTCCTACAAGGCATTCCAATCGTCGGAATCATCGGTGGTGTAGTAAATTACAGCATCGTGAACCGGGTTGCAAGCTATGCCCGCCTGAAATACAAGAAACGATATCTACTCAAGAAGATGAAGAATTAAGCTTGCATATGCTTACTACGCTTATATTGTATCATGAATTAAGAGCTATTCATGATCTTTGCGATCGCATTGCTCACTACGCTTATAATGTATCATGAATTAAGAGCTATTCATGATCTTCTGCTCCGATCGCATATCGCAAGCAAGCTTGCATATGCTCACTACGCTTATAATGTATTATTTATGATGTAAGGTTATGTCTCATTTTCTATTTATTTATGATGAAAACTTACTTTACTTTGCTTTTTAGATAGTATATAATAACATAGTCCGAGATAGCCCTAACAGGCTTATCGGCTATCTTGCATCTGTAGCCCAGTGGATAGAGCGTTCGCCTCCGAAGTGAAAGGCCGCTGGTTCGAATCCAGTCAGGTGCATTTTTAGATATTCGTAATGACCAGATAATTAAATATGTAACAAGTAAGGAGCACATTCAGTATACATGAAATGTGCTCCTTATTATATATGCTTAATAATACAGGCCTTCTCCTACGAGATTGTTTCTCATAGACGAAGGCCTGTTTATTAATCTTTACGTATGTTTCTTATGATCTCAGAAATTATTCAGCATCTGTACCATAGAGCTTGGTGAGTCTAACCAGATGCTCGTACTTAGCTAATGCATTCTTTTCAGCATTCGCAAATAACTGCTCTGCTCTCTCAGGGTTCTGACGAACTAAGGAACTGTAACGAACCTCATTCTTAATGAAATCCTGATAGCTTGCACTTGGAGCTTTGCAATCTAACTGGAATGGATTCTTGCCTTCCTCAGTCATACGAGGATCGAAGCGGAACATATTCCAGTAACCGGAAGCAACCGCATTCTTCTCTTCTGTCTGAGATACACCCATACCACCCTTGATACCATGATTGATACAAGGAGAATATGCGATAACGATAGAAGGACCAGGATAGCTTTCAGCCTCAACTAATGCCTTCATTGTCTGATTGTAATCTGCACCCATAGCAACCTGAGCAACATATACATAACCGTAGCTCATAGCGATTGCTGCTAAGTCCTTCTTCTTAACTTCCTTACCAGCTGCCGCAAACTGAGCGATAGCGCCGGTAGGAGTAGCCTTGGAGGACTGACCACCTGTATTAGAGTAAATCTCGGTATCGAATACTAAGATATTAACATCCTGACCACTAGCGATTACATGATCCAAACCGCCGAATCCGATGTCATATGCCCAGCCGTCACCACCGAAGATCCACTGAGACTTCTTGGATAAGAAGTCCTTATCCTTGAGGATGTCCTTACCTTCAGCACAATCGCAAGCTTCCAGAACTCTTACGAGTGCTCTGGTAGCACCTGCATTCTCACGACCGTTAGTATAAGAGGTAAGATATCTCTCAGCAGCTGCCTTAACATCCTCTTTGCTTGAAGATGCAGCTAAAGCTTCTACCTTCTCCTTAACTCTATCTCTAAGTGCCTGCTGAGCAAGGTACATACCGTAACCATATTCAGCATTATCCTCGAACAAGGAGTTAGCCCATGCAGGACCGCGTCCTTCTTTATTTACTGTATAAGGTGTGGAAGGATAAGAACCACCCCAGATGGAGGAACAGCCTGTTGCATTGGAAATGAACATTCTATCACCATATAACTGTGTTACTAACTTAGCATAAGGTGTCTCACCACAACCTGCACAAGCTCCGGAGAACTGAAGCAGAGGCTGATTGAACTGGCTTCCCTTAACGGTAACATCCTTAAACTTCTCAGCAACTTCTGGCTGAACATCTAATGTTAGACCATACTCGAATATCTTCTGCTCTTCTAACTGTGTCTCAATAGGCTTCATAACTAACGCCTTAGCACCCTTCTTACCGGGGCATACATTAGCACAGGAGCCGCAACCCATACAATCGAGTGTGGATACTGTCATAGCAAATTCAAAACCAGTAAGGCCGGTCATTGTAATCTTCTTCATTCCTTCCGGAGCCTGAGCAGTATCAGTAGCGTTCATAGCAACCGGACGAATAACAGCGTGAGGACATACATAAGAACAGAAGTTACACTGGATACAGTTCTCCGGATTCCATTCCGGAACATCTACAGCGATACCACGCTTCTCGAATGCGGAAGAACCCTGAGGTAAAGTACCATCAACTGCATTAGCGAAAGCGGATACTGGAAGATCATTACCCATCTGAGCATTAACAGGAGCCAAAATATTGTTAACAAAGTCAACAACGTCGCTTCTATCACCGCTTACTTTTTGGATAATATCTTCATCCTGTGCGTTCTTCCAGCTCTCAGGAACCTGAATCTCCTGAAGACCGGTAAGACCACGATCAATTGCTGTATGATTCATTGCAACGATAGCTTCACCTTTCTTGCTATAGGAAGCAGTAGCTGCATCTTTCATATACTTCACAGCTTCGTCTACAGGAATAATGTTCGCAAGCTTAAAGAATGCTGCCTGGAGGATTGTATTGATACGTCCGCCTAAGCCGATTTCCTTACCAATGCTGATACCGTCAATGATATAGAACTTGATGTTGTGTTCTGCCATATAACGCTTAACCTGGCCAGGTAAATGCTCCTCGATCTCTTCCATATTCCAACCGCAGTTGAGTAAGAAGGTACCGCCATCTTTTAATTCCTGAACCATGTTATATTTTCTAACATAAGAAGGATTGTGGCAAGCAACGAAATTAGCTTCTGTGATTAAGTAAGTAGACTTAATTGGCTTCTTACCAAATCTTAAGTGGGACATGGTAACACCACCGGATTTCTTGGAGTCATAATCAAAGTAAGCCTGAGCATACATACTGGTATGATCACCAATGATCTTGATGGAGTTCTTGTTAGCACCAACAGTACCGTCTGCACCAAGACCCCAGAACTTACAGCTGATTGTTCCCTCAGGTGTAGTGTTAGGATTCTCAGTGATATCAAGTGATAAGTTAGTAACATCATCCTTAATACCGATTGTGAAGGTCTTCTTAGCTGTATTATTATAAACTGCAATAATATGTGCAGGAATAGTGTTCTTGGAACCTAAACCATAACGGCCGTTGAATACCGGAATATTAGTAAACTGGGTATCTTTTAATGCTGCAACAATATCTAAGTATAAAGGCTCGCCAAGTGAACCTGGTTCTTTTGTTCTATCAAGAACTGTAATCTTCTTAACAGTTGCAGGAATAGCTTCAACTAAACGCTTAGCGTTAAATGGACGATATAAACGAACCTTTACAAGACCAACCTTAGCACCATTCGCGTTTAAGTAATCGATGGTCTCTTCAATGGTATCATTTACAGAACCCATAGCTACGAGGATGTGCTCTGCATCTGCAGCACCATAATAGTTGAATAACTTGTAATCCGTACCAAGCT
>JAQZBA010000127.1 GCA_029239365.1 Herbinix sp.
AAATAGAATAATAGAAAAGGCTTGAGAATAGGAAGGCGACCATATGGATAAGATTTTAGTTGTTTCTCACTGTATCCTGAATATCTCATCAAAAGTTACAGGCTATAACGAGATGGAACAGAGAGAAGAGGCAGAGCATAGAAGAGGTTTAATGGAGTATGTAAGGGAAAATAATATCCAGTTACTTCAGCTTCCGTGCCCTGAATTTCTTATGTATGGTGCGAGTCGTTGGGGGCATGTTAAGGAACAGTTTGATCATCCTTTTTACCGAAAACAATGCAGAGAAATGCTGGAACCTGTAATGATGCAGCTGAGAGAGTATGCCTCATACCCGGAACGGTTTGCATTATTAGGAATTGTAGCGATTGATCATAGCCCAAGCTGCGGCTTCCATGCAACTAGCAAGGGTGACTGGGGTGGGGAGCTTGGAGGATGTCCAAACCTGATGCAGAAGCTTGAAAGTCTAACGTCTGCAGAGGAACCCGGTGTATTTATGGAGGAGCTGATCAAGCTGCTTCATGAAGCTCAGCTTGAAGTGCCAATCCTAGATCTAAGTTCTTTTTAATTATGGCAAAATGGGGAGAATTAAAAATGAAAAACAGGAAAGCTTATGTAATTGCCTTCTGTGGTATAGCAACCGCAGTGAACATTGTACTTGGAATTGCTACCTCGACACTGAAGCTGCCTTTTTACCTGGATACCTTAGGAACAGTCGTAACGGCGGTGTTACTTGGACCTTTACCGGGTGCAATCGTAGGTGCACTTACGAATATTATCACAGGATTTATCTACAGTATAAGGGATATTCCTTTCTTGCTGGTCAATGTCGCGGTTGCGTTAATCGTCGGCTTCGCGGCAAAGAAGTTCAAGTTTACCTTGATTACTGCAATCGTATGTGGTCTTATCTTAAGTGTAGTATGCCCATTAATCGGTACTCCGATTGGTATCCTTATGTATGGAGGATTGACCGGAACGGTGAGTGATATCTTGGTAATGGCGTTAAAGAATGCGGGAAGCAGTATTTTCGCAGCATCTTTTATCGCTAAAATCGGGAACAATTTACTGGATAAGGTAGGCACCTGTGTACTTGCCTTCTTTCTGGTGAAGAGTCTTCCGATGAACATAAAAAGCTCCTTGAAAAGCTATAACTAAAAGGTAAAAATGCAAGAAATACTTCCTGGAATGGTCTAATGCCTATTCCAGGATTTTTCATACATATTGAATGAATGGTTGCTAGTAAGGTACTATATAAGATACGAATAAAAGAGTATAATAGTATTAATTGGAAGAAGGAAAGTGGTGACGTATGCAGGAGGATATTATATTTTGTAAAGGTGGCGGCTGTACCGCCAAATTAGGCCCTGGAATGCTGGCCTCGGTGCTTGAGCAATTACCTAAGACAAAGGATCCCAATCTTCTTGTTGGCTTTGATAGCTCGGATGATGCCTCTGTCTATAAACTAACCGAGAATTTGGCGATAGTCCAGACCTTGGATTTCTTCCCTCCGATGGTTGAAGACCCTTATACCTTTGGTCAGATTGCAGCTGCCAACGCACTCTCTGATATCTATGCCATGGGTGGAGTAGTTAAGACTGCACTGAATATCGTCTGCTTCCCTGAGAAGATGGACTTAAATATTCTTGGTAAGATTCTGCAAGGTGGAAATGATAAGGTATTGGAAGCAGGCGGAATATTATCAGGGGGACACTCCATCGTGGATACGGATGTAAAATATGGTCTATCGGTAACCGGAGTCATTCACCCGGATAAGATCTATAAGAACAACTCCTGTCGGGAGGGGGATGCATTGATTCTTACAAAGCCCCTTGGTGTAGGAATCATCTGTACGGCAGAGCGCATGAAGGAATGCTCCAGGGAGGCGATGGAGCTGGCGCTTCGTTCAATGACGACCTTGAACAAATACGCGGCAGAGCTGCTGGGTGAATATGAAGTACATGCCTGTACCGATGTCACAGGCTTCGGCTTCCTCGGACATCTTAATGAGATGTTGGGTGAGGAGCTGGGTGCAGTCATAGACAGCCTTCAGGTTCCTTATATAAGGGAAGCAGTTCATTATGCGGATGAGTTCTATATCACGGCTGCTGCGCAGAGAAACCGCAATCATGTCGGGGACAGAGTTGAATTTCATAAGCTGCCCTTTGCAATGGAAGAAATCTTATTTGACCCTCAGACCTCAGGTGGATTATTGATCAGTATTCCACAGAAGGAAGCGGATGCACTACTGGGTCAGATTGAGAGCCTGGGTCTTCCCTGTGGAATTGTAGGGTCAGTTACAGGAAGGAATGGAACAAAGATAATCGTAAGATGAAGCGACACCTAATGGATTATAACTAATCAGCAGAGAAGGATTAGAATAGAATAAAGGAGAATAGAGCCATGAAGCAAACATTAGATTTTATAGGAAAGGCTTGTCCCATACCGGTTGTGGAGACAAAAAAAGCCTTATCACAGCTGAAAAAAGATGATATCATAGAAGTAATGGTTGATAACAGTGTTGCTGTGCAAAATTTAGCCAAGCTGGCGACGCAGAAGAAGCTTGACATAGTGTCTGATAAAAGAGAAGAAGGTCTTTATCTTGTGACATTAACGGTAACAGACGTCACAGAATTAAAGGAAGTAGCGCCAGACCCGGTAGATTGTATTCCGGATGCAAGTTCAGGTCCTACAGTTGTCGTTCTTTCCTCTGACAAGATGGGTGAGGGAGATGAGAAATTAGGGCGTATCCTGATCAAAGGATTTATCTATGCACTGACAGAGTTAGATAAGCTTCCGGCGTCTGTTATTATGTATAATAACGGAGTAAAGCTAGCTGTAGAGGGCTCTGATTCACTAGCAGATTTAAAGCTTCTTGAGGCACAGGGTGTAGAGATCTTAGCCTGCGGTACCTGCCTTAATCATTATCAGTTAACAGAACGGCTTGGAGTGGGTTCTGTTACCAATATGTATCACATTGTAGAGAAACTGTCCGAAGCCTGGAAGGTAATAAAGCCATGAGAAATAAGGAATTAATTCTCGTAAGGGGTGCAGGAGATATCGCAACCGGAACGATTCAGAAGCTGATCAGAGCAGGCTTTCCTGTACTGGCTACGGAGACGGAGCATCCTTCTGCCATCCGAAGATATGTATCCCTCTGCGAGGCAGTATACGAAGGTAGTTGGACTGTAGAGGATATCACAGCGGTTCGGGTATCGACAATTACGGAGGCTTATGAAGTAATGAACTCTGGGAAGGTAGCAATCCTTGTTGATCCGACCTGCGCGATTCTAAAGGAGGTACAACCCCTTGCTGTAATCGATGCGATTCTAGCGAAGAAGAATATAGGAACAACCAGGGAGATGGCTCCGATTACCATTGCCTTAGGACCGGGTTTTACTGCCGGAACCGATGTCGATGTCGTCATTGAGACTATGCGGGGTCATAATCTAGGGAAGCTAATCTTATCCGGTACGGCATTACCGAACACCGGGGTCCCCGGAATCATTGAAGGGATTGGGAAGGAGAGAGTCATTCACGCTCCTATCGCCGGAACAATCCATAATAAGAAGGCGATCAGTGATACCTTGACTCAAGGCGATGTCATTGCTGAGATCGACGGTCATCCGATCACTGTTACCATAGACGGAATCCTTCGGGGATTAATACGAGAGGGTTTCCGGGTTCCCGTAGGCTTTAAGATAGCAGATATTGACCCTAGAGAATCAGAGAAAGAGAATTGCTTTACGATATCAGATAAAGCGCGGTGTATAGGAGGAGCAGTATTAGAAGCGATTTTTATGCTCAGCAATTGTAAAGGATTATAGTTCTTCCGGTATTTTGAGCTGTAGCGAAGATGTAGAATGGGAGGTTAGATAGTATGATATATCTAGATAATGCGGCAACCTCCCTGTATAAACCGGAGGCGGTTGCGGAAGCGGTCTTTCGTGCGCTGCATAGTGTTGGTAATAGTGGACGGGGAGCTCATGATGCCTCCCTGCAATCAGGCCGAATTATGCTGCAAACCAGAAGTTTACTGTCAGAGCTATTTAAGGTAGGCGACCCCTCAAGAGTGGTATTTACCTCCAATGCAACAGAGAGTCTGAATATAGCGATACTTGGCTTGCTACAACCCGGAGATCATTGTATCACCTCAGCAATGGAGCATAATAGTGTTCTTAGACCGCTGTACCTCTTGGAGTCGCTGGGGTTGGAATTAACGATACTACCGATATCTGAGAAGGGCTGCATGGATCTTGCTGAGATTGAGAAAGCCATTAAACCTAATACAAAAGCGATAGTAGTAACTCATGCTTCTAATGTCACAGGAAACGTGAACGATATCGATGGTATCGGTGAGCTCTGTAAGAAGAACAACCTACGATTGATCCTTGATGCTTCACAAACCGCGGGGATTCTTCCTATCGATATGAAGAAGATGAACCTGGCTGCGCTTTGCTGCTCCGGTCATAAAGGTCTGATGGGACCACAGGGGACCGGTGTGTTAGCATTGGGCGAGGGAGTGATGCCGGTGGTTCAAAAAACCGGAGGGACCGGAGTGGACAGCTTTTCCCATACGATGCCGACCGAGTTACCGGAGGCACTGGAAGCTGGAACGCAGAACATTCATGGCTTGGCCGGATTACTGGAAGCCTGCAAATATAATAAAGAATATGGGCAGGAGAAGATCTATCAGAAGTCGATGCTGCTTGCAAGAACCTTTATCCGAGGAGTGAAGGCGCTTCCCGGTGTGACCTTATATGGAGATTATGAAGCCGCACTTCGGGTACCCGTGGTGGCACTGAACCTTAGGGATATCGCCTCAGGGGAGCTTTCAGATGAGCTGTTCACACGCTTTGGTATAGCAACCAGAGCAGGGGTGCATTGTGCACCACTGTTGCATGAAGACTACCATACGGCTGGACAGGGCATGGTACGATTTAGCTTCTCCCACTTCAACTCCGAGCAGGAGGTAGAAAAAGCCATAACAGCGCTTCGGCTTCTAGAGGAGGAGTATCGATGAGACCGAAGGAATTACAGTGTATTATTACGTTTCACACCACCACAGAGGCAATGCAGCTGGAGCAGGCAGCGAAGACAGTAGGCTTCGGGGGTCGTATTATTCCGGTTCCAAGAGAAATCACTGCCGGTTGCGGTTTGGCCTGGCGGGATTCTATAGATGCAAGAGCTGCTCTAATCGACATGATGATGGAGCAGAAGTTAAGCTATGATAAAATTGTTGAACTAATAATCTAGGGAGAAGCATATGAAAGCCTGGTATCAGAATAACCATATATGGCAGGAAGCAGACACTTTGTTGGAAGCGCTGGGCTGGAAAGATTTCACCCAGGGACGCATAGCTGTCGTTGGGGCAGGAGGAAAGACCTCAACCATCTTCCGTCTTGCGAAGGAGTTTGCAGCCGGCAACCGACGTGTCGTGATTACAACGACAACGCACATGCTTCGTGAACTGGGAGTTCTTGCGACGACGGTGGAAGAAGTGAGAGAGCTTCTACTGCAACAGCCGATCGTAATCGCGGGAAGAACGGCCAAGGATGGTAAGATAGCCTCCTTGGAAGCAGCCGAGATTATGGCTTTAAGCCACATTGCTGATATGGTTCTGATCGAAGCGGATGGTTCCAAGCATTTACCCTTAAAGGTACCGGCAGCCCAGGAACCGGTGATACCGGTGGGCACGGACCGGGTGCTTGTAGTAGCCGGACTGAGTGGAATGGGGGGTATCTTATCTGAATGCTGTCACCGAGCGGAGCTGGTACAAGCACTACTTCAGGTAACACCGGAGCATAGGATAGGGCCGGAGGATGTCGCCCTTATGATTCAGAAGGGATATCTGGAGAAACACCTCCTACCAAATGGTTATCAAGGAATCGTTATCCTAAATCAGGCGGAGGGTGGAAAAAAAGAGGCAGGGAGAAAAATTGCAGAATTACTTGCTCCTTACCCATGTGTCATGACACAGCTTAAAGAGGAATAAAATCATTTCATGAACGAATAGGAGAAAAGCATGAGAGACTTTATACAGCAATTAAAGGATCAACTTACTGCGTTGGGTAGTGTGAAAACTTGTGTGGCTCTGACCGGTAGATTAAAGGGAAAGCATCTAATATGGGAAGGCGATAAGAGCTTATACTGTGACGAAGAACAGGATCTGTGGAAGGAGCTACTCCCGGGATTGAAGGAAGCGTTACCTTGTACTATTACAGAGCTTGAGGGCAATCAGTACTTTATTGAGAAGCTTACCAGTGCACCCAAGCTTATTATATTGGGAGGGGGGCATATCTCTGCACCTCTTGCTATGATCGGTAAGCTCCTGGGCTTTGAAGTGACAGTAATTGATGACCGGCCGGAATTTGCCAGTAGAGAGCGTTTTCCGAATGCGGACCATCTGACCTGCGCTGACTATAATCAAGCCTTTGAAGCTCTTCCGGAATATGCGAATAGCTATTACGTGGTTGTTACACCGGGACATAAGAAGGATTTGCAATGTGTACTTCAGATACTGAATAGGAGCTATGCTTACGTTGGAATGATTGGTAGCAGGACTAAAGTTGCCAAGGTGCATCGGACTTTACAAGAGATGGGCTATCCCAAGGAGACGCTGAAGGAACTGCATGCACCAATCGGTCTGATGCTTGGTGGCCAGACTCCGGCTGAGATTGCTGTCAGTATTGCTGCAGAACTTGTCCAGGAGCGTAATCTTGTTCCAACAAGTGTGATTGAAGAGGAGATATGGCAAGGGGTATTAGAAGGAAAAGGCCCCATGGTTCTTGCTGAGATTATTAGTAAAACCGGTTCATCACCCAGGGGTAACGGAAGCAGGATGTTAGTTCTGGAGGGCGGTTCGATCAGAGGCACCATCGGTGGCGGGTCAGTTGAAAATGCAGCGATACAGAAGAGTCTGTCAATGCTTGCATCCGGAGAGACCTTTGCAGTAGAGGAATATATTCTGTCCGATGCAGAGGGTGCTACTCTTGGTATGGTCTGCGGAGGCAATATCAAGGTTATGTTTGAACAGGTAACAGTGTGAAAATAAAAAGCTATTTTCACACTTAGAAGTTTGTGACTGTGTAATCCTCAGCACAAGCTAATATAAAGGGTAGGCATGATAAGATTAGTGTGAATATGCCGTCGTAAGACAGCAAAGTGGAGGTATCAATGGAGCAGGTAAAAGTTCAGGATGCAATTGGAATGGTATTATGCCATGATCTTACGGAAATCATCCCGGGTGAACGGAAAGGGGTCGCGTTCAAAAAGGGACATATTATAGAAGAGAAGGATATTGAGAAGCTACTTGATATTGGGAAGAAACACATCTATGTCTGGAACCTGGAAGAAGGCTATGTGCATGAGAATGATGCAGCGGCACGGATGATCCGGGCGGCTTGTGGGTCAGGTCTTACCTTTTCGGAAGTTAAGGAAGGTAAGATTGAATTCAAGGCAGAGCAGAAAGGCGTAGTTAAGATCAATAAAGAAGCTTTATATCAGGTAAATGCTCTGGGTGACATTTGTTTCGCTACGATCCATGGTAACAAGCAGATCGCAGAAGGTAAGCTAATTGGTGGCTGCCGTGTAATACCACTTGTGGTGGAGGAGACAAGGCTAGCAGAGTTCGAGAAGATCTGCAAGCAGACCGGACCGATCGTGGAGGTCAAAACCTTTAGGAAGACTACGGTTGGAATCGTAACCACCGGCTCCGAGGTTAAGGAAGGTCGAATCGCAGATAAGTTTGGACCGGTACTGCGAAAGAAAGCAGAGGAGACTGATTCTGAGGTAATCGGCCAGATCTTCACAGGGGATGAGAAGGATGAAATTGTGAAAGCAATTCAATCTTTTATCGAGCAGGGAGTAGATTTAATCGAGGTGACCGGCGGTATGAGTGTCGACCCGGATGATATGACGCCTTCTGCTATCAAAAGCCTTGGGGGTGAATTCATTACCTACGGCGCACCGGTGCTTCCGGGAGCTATGTTCTTACTTAGTTATGTCAAGGGGATTCCGGTGGTTGGGCTACCGGGCTGTGTCATGTATGTTAAGCGGTCCATCTTTGACCTGATCGTTCCCCGTCTACTTACTGGAGAGCTACTTACCCGTGAGGACTTTATTCAATTGGCTTATGGTGGTCAATGTGTTAACTGCGCAGAATGTACCTATCCGGATTGTGGATTCGGTGCATAACGGCTTAGACTGATAGAATACGAGGTATGTTATGAAGGAATTAACTCATTTTGATCAAGGTGGAAATGCCATCATGGTAGATGTATCGGATAAGGAGATTACAAAGCGCACAGCGGTTGCTAAGGGCACAATCCGAGTTAGTAAGGAAGTATTTCGGGCAATCAAGGAAGGAACCTCGAAGAAAGGGGACGTTCTTGGAGTCGCCAGAGTAGCAGGGATTATGGGAGCGAAGAGGACCTTTGAGCTTATCCCAATGTGTCATGTATTGTCCCTAGAGAAATGTAATGTAGATTTTGAATTGAAGGAAGATGTTCTTGAGGTAGAAGCTACCTGTCTGGTGAAAACCACAGGGAAGACTGGTGTTGAGATGGAAGCGTTGACGGGAGTTAATATTGCTTTACTGACTATCTATGATATGTGTAAGGCAATTGATAAGACCATGGTAATTAGTAATGTCTATCTACATCAAAAGACCGGCGGTAAAAGTGGAGATGTGGTGAATATACCGGAGAGTATTCTCTGATGTTGGTAAATGCGCCGGAAGTTGTGAGGCAGGTGTAATAACTTGATAATAGGAGAATTCATGAATACTACAGGGATCATAATAGCAGTGTGCATCAGTGAAAAACGTGGCACACAAAAAGTTAATATAAAAGAAGCGAAGTTCATCGCGGACTTTGGTATTGAGAACGATGCTCATGCAGGCAGCTGGCACAGGCAGGTTAGCTTACTCTCCTATGAGAAGATTGAAGCTTTCAATGCCAAGGGAGCTCAGGTGGAGGATGGAGCGTTTGGAGAGAATCTGATCGTAGAAGGCTTTGACTTTCGCGCGTTACCCGTGGGAACCAGATTGCAATGCAGTGATGTGCTTCTGGAGATGACCCAGATAGGTAAGGAATGTCATAGTCATTGCCAGATCTATGAGAAGATGGGTGAATGCATCATGCCGAAGGAGGGTGTATTTGCAAGAGTCCTCCAGGGTGGTACGATAAAAGTAGGGGATGTGATGAGAATTGTATAAAGTAGGAATTATTACTGCAAGTGATAAAGGAAGTATCGGAGAGCGACAGGACATCAGCGGAGCGAAGGTAAGGACAATCGTCGAGGAGCATGGCTATGAGGTGGTTTTCTATCAGATTTTACCCGATGAGAAGACCTTGCTGCAGGAAATTATGCAAAAGCTGTGTGATGAGTATACGGTGGATCTCATACTTACTACAGGTGGAACAGGCTTCTCAATGAGAGATGTAACACCGGAGGCTACGATTGCTGTTGCAGAGCGAATGGTGCCCGGAATCGCCGAGGCAATGCGGGCATATTCGATGTCTATAACCAAACGAGCAATGTTGAGTAGAGGCGTTGCGGCGATTCGTAAGAGTACCTTGATTATTAATCTGCCCGGAAGTCCTAAGGCAGTAGAAGAAAGCCTCACTTATATTATCGACGAGATTAAGCATGGACTTCAGATCCTGAAGGGTGAGACCGGAGAATGTGCACGTGGATAGTGCTCACAGAACATGACAGGAATTCTATCGTAATTTTATTTAAACATAGTTCAGGATACTTAAGCAACAG
>JAQZBA010000128.1 GCA_029239365.1 Herbinix sp.
GAACTATCTTTGCAGCTTACATTTTGACATTAGGTATCGGATGTACTTTTAACAAGGGAAGAGGTACAGACAAGGAAAAATCTGGTACAGGTTGGAAAGGGTATTAATGTTTTAGGAAGAGAAACATTGCTTATCCTGAAGTAACTTATGATGTTAAGCTAATAGGTAATTATAGGTAAAAATAGTGCTTGTAAAAGTAAAAATTATCTATTTATGTCCTAGATAGATAACTATATAATGAGTGGAGAAAGAGGTAATTGTATGAAAACAACAAAATTTCTGCCAACTTTTTTTGCTGTCGTGCTCATTCTAGTATTGATGACAGCATGCGCTAAGAATAAGAATGATACCGCTATATCAAATGAAGCACTGGGGATATGCGGAAGTTGGGCATATATACACGATAAAGAGACGGCAATAGCAGTATTTCGTGATGATGGTAACGCACAATATGAAGGAAAGGACTATTCCTTTGATTGTGACAGTCAGTTTATTAAGCTAAAGGATACAGACGGTGAGACAATACAGCTTCGCTATGCACTTGATGACGAGGGAATGTATCTATACAGCAATAATACATATACCTTTAGTGGTGAAGGTGAGCCGGATGGTCTGGTAGGTGAATGGTCATGTGCAGAAAAATACTGGTCTTACTCCTTTACTGAGGCAGGAACATTCATGGAGGACGGCTATTTTCCCGGCTACTATACGGTAGAAGATGAGAATTCGACCTTTAAGCTTGTTTACAATGATCACTTTGAAGATACAGTGTGTTATTTTCGGATAGAAGAGAATAAACTGCACATTGATTATCCGTGGCGTATGGTTAGAATGAACGACAAATAGCAAAGATGGAAATGTGATTTGGACTTAACTGACATATGGTAGAAAATCGGATGGTTCAAAGATGTATGGGGTCATATCACATTAACATAAATAAAAACATTTTAAAGGAGGAGTATTATGAAAAAAGTTACTGCGTTATTAATGACTATGGTGATGCTTGTATCTCTGGTTGGATGTGGAAAATCTGATGCTAGCAAAACATCTACCACAACTGAAACACCTACGACAAGCGAAGCAACTAAAGCACCTGATGCAACCGAAGCATCAACCGCAACGGCGAGTGATCCTATAGACCTCACTATGTGGTGTATAGCTACAGAGAGCGATTCAAATCGCCATGCGTATGAAGCTTCCATCGCTGATTTCCAGGCAGCTCATCCAGAAATCAACCTCACTTGGGAAGCTACTCAAAACCAGGAATACAAGACAAAGATTAAGGCTGCTGTTGCTGCCAATGAAATGCCTGATATCTTCTTCACATGGGGATGTGCTTTCCTTGGTGACTTTGTTGATGCTGGTCGTGTTTATAGTGTAGATGATGTCTATGCTAAGCATGCTTCTGAATTACCTGAAGTTATGATGGGTAACGTTAAGTATGACGGTAAGTATTATGGTGTACCGATGACTATGAACATCGTTGGTATGTTCTCTAATATGGAACTTCTTAAGGAAGCTGGCTACGATCACGTTCCTGCTACATACGACGAGTTGATTGCTTGCTGTGATGCTCTTGTCGCAAAAGGAATTATTCCGTTTGGTTGCTCCGGTAAAGAGACTTGGGCTGTTACCGAGTATCTTGAGTCTATTATCGAGAAGACCGCTGGTGCTTCCGCACTTAATGAAATTTTTGCCGGTAATGCTACATGGGCTAACGATGATGTAGCTAAGGCAGTTGGCATCTTCCAGGAAATGATTGAAAAAAACTATTTTGATCCGGAAGGAATTGCACTTTCTAATGACGAGGTTAAAGCAAACTTCATAGCAGGAAAGTACGCTTTCTATATGAATGGTACATGGAACGCTGCAGATTTTGATAAGGCTGGTCTGTCAGATAAGATTCAGGTTGCTGAGTTCCCAGTTATTGATTCATCGAAGTCTAAGCTGGGCGAACTCATTGGTGGACCATCTGATACACTTGCTGTTGCAGCTAGTTCTAAGAATGCTGAAGTTGCTGCAGAGAGCGCATTTGAAATTGCTAAGGGCATCTGCCACTATGGTTACCTTGATGGCAATGGACTTCCAGCATGGACACCTGATTATGACACAAGCGGTATCAACTCTCTGACAAAGTCTGTTGCTGATATTGTTGCTAACTCAAGCCAGATGGTTCTGTACGGTGATACTGCAATGTCTGCTGATACTGCAAATATTTATCTTGACTATGTTAGCCAGGTTTATGCTTCTGTTATTGATGGTAAGGCATTTGTTGAAGGTCTTGTTAATGACATCAAATAATTCTGGGAAGTACATAATAATTTAAGAAACATGAATGAGAGCCGTTAAGCCACTAGGTTCTGATTCGATTAAGAAAGAAGCGATTCCCCAATGATTGTCTGGATCAAAGTCATCTGGGAACCGCTTCTTATCTAATAGGAAGGGATCAAGATGAGAAAACTATATAGTAATAAACTAACAATTATTCTGTTTATTCTCCCTGCGCTAATTCTTTTTCTTGTCATTCTTGTTGCACCCATATTTTTATCGGGTTATTACAGTTTTTTTGATTGGAACGGCTTTGGAAAAAAGATTTTTATTGGATTAGAAAATTATAAGGAACTGCTTACCAGCAACTCAATAGGATTTATAAAGGCTCTGGGCAATTCGCTGCTTTTGGCACTGCTTTCGGTAGTAGTTCAGTTACCGCTTGCGCTGGGTCTTGCACTTCTTCTCGGCAAGGGGCGAAAGGGTGAACGAGGTTTTCTTTCAATTTATTTTATGCCCGTTCTTATTTCGACTGTTGTTATCGGTCAACTCTGGCTAAAGATTTACAATCCATCCTATGGCATACTTAATGTAGTGCTGAGATCTCTGGGTCTGGATAGTTTGGCAAGGATTTGGCTAGATAGAAAAACCGCACTCGGTGCTACTTTCGTACCTATTTTATGGCAGTATGTCGGTTATCATATGCTACTAATGTATGCAGGTATCAAGAGTGTTCCTATCGAGTATCGTGAGGCAGCAATGATTGATGGAGCAAGAGAGGGACAGGTAAATCGTTATATTATTTTACCGTACATAAAGCCTATACTGAAGATAAGCACTATTTTCGCTGTTACAGGCTCCCTTAAATCTTTTGACTTAATATATGTTTTAACAAATGGCGGACCGTTACACGCAACGGAGGTGCCTAGTACACTGATGATAAATATGCTGTTCCTGCGTAATAGGTATGGTATGGGCAGTACGATTGCTCTCCTTCTCATCATTATGTGCTTCGCATTTGCTTTGATTATTGGCCGTATATTCAAGGATAAGGAGGATTAACAACGTGAAACTCAGTGATATCTTTCAGAATCGAAATAAGAAATCTAGACCCCAAGGTGAGTCCTCCCTTAAGATAGGAATTAAGGGCAAAGAGGTTTGGGTATACATCATTTTTGGAATCTGGGCGCTTATTAACCTGTTCCCTGTCTACTGGATGTTCACCTTCTCACTCAAGAGCAACAAAGAAATATTTGGAGAAAATGTTGCCGGTCTTCCGAAAGAGTGGTTGTGGTCAAACTATGTAAAGGCAATGAACGTGGGGAATATTGAGAAATATTTCGTAAACAGTGTCATTGTTGCCATTGTGACCATTGTGATAGTTATGCTCATTTCACTTATGGCGACCTTTGCCCTGACAAGATTTATTTGGAAGGGAAGGAAGCAAATGAACAAATTTTTTATGCTTGGCTTGACGATCCCTATTCATGCGTCAATCGTGCCTATCTATGTCACCCTTTCAAAACTGCATTTACTCAATACTTACTTTGCACTTATTATTCCCTACGCTGCTTTTTCATTGGCGATGGGGATACTCGTTTGCACAGGTTTCATGCAAGAATTGCCCATGGATCTTGATGAAGCAGCATGTATCGATGGCTGCGGCACATGGGGGATTTTCTTCCGTATCATAGTACCGCTGATGAAGCCGGCTGTGGCAACGGTGTCAATTTACACGTTCCTACAGTGCTGGAACGAGCTAATGTTTGCGAATATCTTTGTTAGCGATTCTGCACACAAAACACTGCCTGTCGGTGTGCAGGCACTTTCCGGACAGTATATGACGGATTGGGGACCTGTTGGTGCCGCGTTGGTTTTAGCAACATTTCCGACACTCATATTCTACGCGTTCTTTAGTAAGAAGATACAAGAGAGCTTCATTTCCGGAGCAATCAAGGGCTAGTGATAAGTTAATATTTTGTTTCAGATGGATTTCGGACTCTGTTTAAGTAGTTTTATACATAACAGAGTCGGAGATCCTTTGTATTTTTCACGAAACAGCGAGGATAGAAGAATAAACATAGAATTATACTGATTCTTTCTTTCCGACTGTCGCGAATTGGAGAAACTCCCATGGCGTGTTTTTCTTGGCTATCAGAGTTTTGGCTGATTTGGGATGTGCCGTGTTGAAAATAAGGAGGAGATGTGATACGATAATATATGGAAAGTATAGGAAAATTTGCATTTACGCAAATATGCATGATTGAGGTGTAGAAATGAGGCATGGCAGCTATAGATTAAAACGCGATATTAGAATCTCGCTGCAGCAAAAGACCCTGTTAATGCTAACTATTCTGTTGTTATTTTTCTGTATGATGTTTATGATAGCAACCTCTATCATAAGCAAGAGAACTGAGGATGATTTCAAAATAAGAACATCGGAGACAGCGGTCAGCAATGTGGTGTCCACTATTAGAGCAAGTTTGGTGAACTACAAGTATTTATCACGTCTGATAATGGTTAATGATAGAGTCGTAAGCTTTTTAAAAGCTGTAAAAACAGATAAAGATAAGATATATGAGGCACGAAGGGGGATATATGAAATACAAAATTTGTATAGCTATATTGATTCGGTATATATCTTTCGCAACGATGGTGAGTATGTAAGTACAGGAATAGGAGAATATTTTATAGATATTAACAACTTAGAGCGTTCTAATATATTGAATGCACGTGGTACTACGGTAATTTCTATTAATGGCAACGGCACAATTAAAAAAAACAGCGGTATGCCATTTCTTACTATGTCGCGAGCAATATATGATATTCAATCACAAAAGCTCTTGGGCATTCTTATTATGAACATATCAAGCAGTGTATTTTATGATACACTTGCGCTGCAGAAATCCAGTGGTATGTGTATACTTGATAGTGATGGTACACTTCTATGTGGGAATGAAGAAATAGGCGCATTGTATGATAGCGACTACAATAGCGACAGCATGGTTTATAAGAATATTCGCTTAGGTGATGAGAGGAAGACTCTGACTGGCAGACTGGCGGTAAAGCCACTGGTGGTTTTGTGTGCGAGCGGTATAGGTGCAGAGGCACTACCGCGAGATACGATATATGCGCTGATGTTGACTCTGACAGCATTTATCCTATCGGGCATGGTTTGTGCTTGGTTTATTACAGTTAATATTGCACGACCTATCAGAAATCTGAGCGCGGCAATGGAACGTACGAGGTCATCGGGGTGGCTTAAGAAGTTTGACACCGAAATGCCAAACAATGAAATTGGCAGGTTGGCTGAAAGCTACAATAGCATGATAGAGTATCTTAACGAGCTGTTCAATCGTCAGCTGGAGAATGAAAAGAACGTGCAGAAAGCGGAAATACGTGTGCTCCAAGAGCAGATAAAGCCGCATTTCCTCTATAATACATTAGAAACTATCAGCTATATGGCAGTGCAGGAGAATGCAAGTAAAGTGTATGATGCACTAGAGACACTGGGTAGCTTTTACCGCAATTTCCTTAGTAAAGGTGATCGCGAGATACCACTAAAGCGTGAACTGCGTATTACGCAGGATTACCTCTCCCTGCAAAAGCTGAGGTATGGTAATATATTTGAGGATGAATATCTCCTTGACGATACCACGATTGATTATATGATACCTAAGCTGATTCTTCAACCCCTTGTGGAAAACTGCATCTACCATGGAGTGCGCCTCAAGGGAGAAAAGTGCGTTATTCGCATCACTACCTGCATGGAAGAGGATGGTTTGCACATAATTGTGTATGATTCCGGCGTTGGCATGAGCATCGAGCAGATAACGAACGTGCTGAAGGCAAGCGAGGAGGATGATGTAAACATACTGTCAGGCTTCGGTCTGCGTGGCACCATCAGTCGGATACGCTATTACTATGACTGCAATGACGTAGTACAGATACGCAGTGAGCCGGGCGAGTATACTGAAATTGAGATATATATTCCCAAGATGAGGGAGACCAAAACAGAGGGGGAAGAATGATGTATCGAGTTATGATTATTGACGACGAAATGTCTGCTCGTAGGCTGTTGCAGGCATCCATAGATTGGATATCGCTTGATATGGAAGTGGTGGGCGAGGCGGCGAGCGGTATAGAAGCTATTAACATCATTGATGAGTTGCGGCCAGACATTGTTTTTGTTGATATTTCCATGCCCTTTATGAATGGGATAGAGTTCACACAGCTTGCAACGAAGCGATATCCAGATTTGATGATTATCATTTTGACAGGATTTGATGATTTTGAGTATGCACGTCAGTGTATTCGTCTGCAGGTTGTAGAGTATATGCTTAAACCGATTGTTCGGCAAGAGGTGACTGAGGTGTTAACCAAAATAAAGGAGAATCTGGATAAAAGCAATATTCGCACACAGGAGATTGGACAGGTTATTACTCCGTCTGCTATCGAGCAAATCACGCAGTATTTACGTGATAATTTTACGGATTCTAACATTAATCTAACCTCTGTGGCGCAGCATTTTGGATTTAATTCGAGCTATCTTAGCCGGAAATTTAAGCAGGAAACAGGAAAAAGTTTTGTTGAATTCCTTATCAAATGCCGGATGGAGAGGGCGATTGGGCTAGCCGGAACTAGCAAGAAGATGTTCTGTACTGCCGATGCTGTTGGCATCCCTGACCCAAACTACTTTGGACGCTGCTTCAAAAAATATATGGGAATCAGCTATTCGGAATATGTCAACTCGCATAGCTCACGGTAATCTTTTTCGTATTAGGGATTTTATTACAATCCCAATATCACCCCAGTACAGGAATATTAAAAGCGTGTTGTGGAACAGAAGCGTCTCCTAGTAAATGAAGATTAAATAATAAAGAAAAGCTGGTCTCATACTAAATTGTATGGAAACATATGAGCACTTTTCCAGTATTTAACGCATTAATAATATTAGAATGGAAGCAACCTGCTGGTATTTGGTAAGTTCAAAAACCTCAAAGCAATTTTTATAATGAGGACTTCAAGTGCTGATGTAGTTGTTCAAGTCCCGTCGACTGCAGTATTGCGAGTAAGACGCTCCCATGAAAAAGGAATCACTTTCGGGTTTGGTTCTTTTCTTATTTAGGTGGTTATAAAGGGTAAAGCCACATATTCTTGTGTTGTTAGTACCTTATTATAAGATGCATATATAAGATTCATAGCCATATACCATAATTCTACATATTTCGATTGAATATTACTTTATAGTATCGTATAATTAGAAATATTTACATGTTATACAAATATTTCCATAATTAACGGCACAATAACTAGGGGGTAGAGAGTTTGTTAAAGAAATTAGTAATAAGTGTTTCATTATTAGCATTGCTTGCAGGTATATTTAATCCAGGATCAGTATTAGCAGCCAACTCAGGACAGAATATAACTTGGGTTAAGACAACGAAGGAATCAGAATGTAATGATTATTATGATATAACCTATAATAAGGATAAATTTTATGTGGTTGTAGGCAAGGACGGTGCTGTTGTAAGATCGGAGGATGCCAAGGCATGGAAAAAAATACCGTTACAGACTTCTGAGAACTTAAATGCCATAGCAACAAATGGAAAGCAATTTGTTGCAGTAGGCAATAATGGCATAATAATTCAATCTGCAAATGGAAAGTCCTGGACAAAAGAAAGTGCTAGCTTTAGTGCAGCATATACCTATGAGCAAATAACCGGTAAGATGAGATCTTATACAGAAGATAGCTATAAAGTGAAATGGGCGGCTAAGCCAAAACAGTCCCAACTGCAATTTAAAGATGTTCTTTGGGATGGAAAGAAATACGTAGCAATTGCTCAGTGGGAAGTTGATACAGGAAGTTTAAAGGAGGGAGGGTATTCCTACTCTTTAACTCAACTTCACTTATCCAGTAATTTTATTTTAACCTCAAAAGATGGGAAAAAGTGGATTGCAAAATATGTAGATGTTCCGGATCTTGAAAAAATTGTTTATACGGGAAGCCGATATACTGCAATATCAGAAGAATCAGTATCTTCTTCAACGGATTTAACAAAGTGGAAGACCACAACCCCTAATATCAGAGGTAATTTTACGGATATTATATATAGTAATGGGAAATATATGACGATTGGCTGGGACGGTAATATATCTGCCCGTACAGGCACAATCTATACTTCCTCAGACGGAGTAAAATGGAAAGCTGTTATTAATAAAGAGATAATAGGATCAGGAATTTCTGAAGAAGATGATACCTACGGTAAACCAAACGGATTCTCAGATCTTATTATGTACAGTGCATTATGGGATGGGAAGCAATATGTTATTGCAGGCTATAACGGTATGATACTTACTTCTAAAAGCGGAACCAACTGGGAATTGTTAAATAAAATGTGGGATGTAACCTTTGAACCTTTTGCATTTAGTGACTGGACAGGGCCCTTAGCTAATATTCAGAAAATAATTTATGATGGAGAGCAGTATATTCAAGTCGGTAATAATGGAACAATACTTGTATCAGGGGATTTAAAGACAGGGACAGTAGCCCATTCTCGTCCCTCTGTAGATTTTGAAAATATTACTTATGATGGTGGCAGCAGGTATTTAGCTCATGGTAAAAATGATACTATATGGGAATCAGAAAATGGATATAATTGGAGACAGGTAGAATTAACAGAGGTAACCGAAACCCTGTACTGGCGGGATATTGCATCGTATAGAGGTACTGCAATAGCAATATGTCAGACAAAGATAGGGTGGTTAAGTTATGATACTCCTTTTTATTATTATTCAGATAAACCTGGCAGTTGGACTAAAATGAATTTCCCTAAAAAGGTTAGTTTAGTGTATGGAGCCAAATATATAAAGGATAAATACTATGTATTCACAAGAGATGGAATTATAACCTCGAAGGACGGTAAAACATGGAGTGGATTTTCTGTTACAAAAACATTGCTTCAAAATATTACATATAACGGAAAAATATATATTGGGCAAACAGCCAGTTTTACAGAAGAAGTCAGTGAAAATGCCTTGTATACTTCTTTAGACTGTAAAAAGTGGAGCAAAATAATAATTAATAAGGATGGGAAAAAATATTATCTGTCTGCCGCAAATGTTGTATGGAATGGTAAACAGTTCGTAACAATTGGAGGACAAATGCACCTATCAGGGGATGGCTTTAGTGGAAAAAAAATTGTGGCATTTTCAAGTGATGGTATTAGTTGGAAGATAAAAGATGGAGATGATAACTACTATACGTATGGAGTATACGGTAACAAGAATTATATGGCTATTGATAATACAGGAAATCTGTATTACTCTTCCAATGGTATAGATTACACAAAATCTGCTAAGGGAACCAGTCAATCATTATACACAGCCCTTTGGGACGGAAAGAAATTTCTTGTTGCGGGTGAGATGGGTGTAATACTAGCTTCAACTAAGGACAAGAATGTTACTATTCCAGCTCA
>JAQZBA010000129.1 GCA_029239365.1 Herbinix sp.
GGGGCGGCCTTACAGTAAGTCACCCTAGGCAGAACATCACCCCTGCTGTAGCGGATTGCAGGTACAGGGCACCGCTATCTCCCCGGCTGCACGGAAATTTTTTGACATATTAATAATAAATGCTATGTTTAACATAGTAGGCTTTAAAAAAGCTGTATGCCAAGTATAAAACATACCAAGGGGATTGTCAACCCTCAAGCTTTTCCTTTTACGGATGAATTTTCAGCCCAGGATTTTAGTTTTCCATCTCAGATGCTTTTTGTTTTTCGTTCTTGTTACGAATTCTCAGGTCCTGAAAGAAATCCTGCAAAACCTTAGTACATTCCTTCTCCATTACCCCTGTCTCCAACTCAACCCGATGGTTGAATTCCTTCATCTGAAGTAGATTGAGGATAGAACCGGCACAGCCGGCCTTCGGATTCATAGTACCAACGACGACCTTCTTAATTCTTGCCTGTACAATAGCGCCGGAGCACATCTGGCAGGGTTCCAGAGTTACATACATTATGCAATCCTCCAACCGCCAGTCTCCCATCGACTTACTTGCTTTTTCAATGGCAATAAGCTCTGCATGAGCTAAGGTAGTCTTCTTGGTATTACGTTTATTATATCCTCTTCCAATGATTTTATCCTGATAAACGATAACGCAGCCAATCGGGACCTCTCCCAGTCGGATTGCTTTCTTTGCTTCTTTTAATGCTTCCCACATGTATTTTTCATTCATTGCTTTTACTGTTCCTTTGCATCTGGACTAGAACCGTACAATTTGTTATAGTAATCATAGGTTAATGCTGTATCTAGCATAACTTCAATTCAACTATTCTATCACATCAACCCGGAGGTTACAATATGCAGATCCATGGCTTCAACAAAACAACTTTGCTTGATTATCCAAAGCATCTTGCCGCTACCATCTTCCTTGGTGGCTGTAATATGCGCTGTCCGTTCTGTCATAACGCTTCCTTGGTTACTAATACTACATCACAGCCGACCATTCCTGAAGAGGAAGTATTGTCTTATCTTGTTAAGCGCCAAAATATTCTTGAGGGTGTATGCATCACCGGCGGGGAACCCACCCTGTATCCTGATCTCCCTACCTTTATCAAAAAGATAAAAGACCTCGGCTTCAAAATTAAATTAGATACGAACGGAACAAATCCTGTGATGATAAAAACTCTTATCACAGATAAACTCATCGATTATATTGCTATGGACATTAAGAATTCTCCGGAGAAATATACCCTAACTGCCGGTCTAAGTAATCTTTCCTTAGATCCCATCAGGGAAAGTGTGGACCTTCTATTAACTTCTCCACTTGATTATGAATTCCGGACAACGGTTGTGAAGGAATATCACACCCTGGAAGATATGCTGTCTATCAGCAACTGGCTGTCAGGTGCGAAAGCTTATTATTTACAATCCTACAAGGACTCCGATGATATTATCCTACCGGGTCTGCACGATCATTCCAAGGAAACACTCCTAGAATATGTGAAGGTGCTTTCACTCAAGATACCAAATGTATCAATTCGAGGAGTAGTGTGAATTAATAAAGAGAATTAATTCACACCACATAGTTCGTGCCTGCGAAACCAAAGTGTAAACCGTCTCGCATACGAGACGTTGCACACTTGGCACAAACTAATTCAAAGGGCAGGCATGTTAATCTTAGATTAAAGAAAGCGAGGTCGCATCGATGTCTAAATCTTATGAAACAGATCGTCTTTGGTTAAGAGCTCTAGGGAAAGATGCTGCTTTGTCTGTGTTAACTTTCTATGAAGAAAACAAAGAATTATTTGAGCCCTGGGAACCGAAACGAAGTCAGAATTTTTATACCCTATCCTATCATAAGGCCTTTCTGACCGCTGATTATAATCAGATTACAGAGGGAAAGCTTCTTCGGTATTGGGTGTATCTCAAGGACCAGCCTGACGATATCATTGGAACCGTCTGCTTTCAGAATATAATGAAGGAGCCCTATCACAGCTGTAGCCTTGGGTACAAATTCAGCCAGAAGCATCTGCACCAAGGCTATGCAACGGAAAGCATCCAAAAGTGCATTGAGATCGTATTTGAAGAGCATCGTATGCATCGAATAGATGCTTATATTATGCCCAACAACACTGACTCCCTGCGACTAATTGAACGGTTATCCTTCCATTATGAAGGGTTCAGTCAGTCCTTCGCAAGAATCAATGGTATTTGGACTGACCATAAGCATTATGCCCTCGTTAACTCTTCCGAGGACTCTATGGGTAAATAATTATCAAAAGCAAACCGGAGTATACCAATATCCGAAGTCTCCCTGTCTTAATTCTCTCTTGCGGATCGGCTTAAAACTCTCAAAGCCAAACATTTTGGCCATGAATTTCTCACGGTTATGATAAATACCAGGCACTCCCAGAATATACCGGCAGCCGGAGCGATCCTTCAGCTTAGCAAAAATCAGATGATGATAACAGTAATAGCCATGGATCAGAAAGCTGTTATTACTTAACGCCCAGAGTTCCTTCGGAAGCAAGCCGATGTCGTTGGGCTCTACTTTTGCACAGATCAGGATTTCATTATCCTCAAAGGGATAGATTCTCGGATGTTTTTCGAAGATACTTGCCACCACTTGCGGATCAAAATCCTCCTCGTTGGTGGGTTCCTCCCTGCGTTCCATTGCATCGCCTGGTACTGATTGACTTTCATAGATAGAAGCTGTTTCCTGTGTCAAGCTCTCAGCTTTATTACTTTCAGCTCCGGCACTTATACTTTCAGTACTTAAACTTTCAGCACCTACACTTTCAGCACCTATACTTTTAGCACTTACACTTTCTGTACTTAATAATGCTTCAACATCCGCCATCTTAGGCTCTACATCCATCGCAACTTGGTGGTGCATCGCTTCCACAGACTCCGTCTTTGCAACACTTTTAGTATGCGCGACTCTGAGATAGGAATCGGGTTGTTGCATACGCTCTATCGTCTTATAGCCTCTCGGCAACTTATACTTGGGGATCAGCAGTTCTTCCTCCAAGGATAATTTCGGTTCTTTTTTCTCCTTAGGCTTTAGTGCCTCCAGCACCTCAGCAGCGACGATTGGCTTATCATCCCATTCTGTAGCATAGAAGATATTATCATACAAAAACAGCAGCACTCCTCCCATATCTGACAGAGGATATCCGGAGTCCATAATATCGGACTCCTTCGTAGCAAGCTTACTATCCATTACCTGGTTCTTAAGAACCGTATCTCCCAGATAGATTAATTCAAGATCTGTGTGTTTCCTATGGATTATGTAGGTAGGAAAGATACTGTCGAGCTGTCCAAGCAGCTGCATGTGCAGGGTGATTTTACATTGTCCATCTTTTGCTTCAACCCGAGCAAAGCCCACATTCTTTTTCTTCACACCATTTTCATATTGATACATATAAGAAACCATTCTTTTATAATCAGCCACAATCATTCCCTCTCTTTCCCGATTCCGATTGGCTTGTTTTACAATTCTATTCAATATATTCCTTTCGTAGCATCAATATACCAGTCGAGGGTGACTGAGTTTCATTTCTGTGCTGTATTGTCAGACTTGGAATGGATGCAGAGCAAGCGGTGGATTACATAGATTATTACAACAATTACAGAATCAAGAGCAAACTAAAAGGACTCAGTCCTGTACAATACAGGACCAAGTCCATAATAGCTGCTTAAATAAATGTCCAACCTTTGGGGGTCTGATCAATTGTAGTGTTCATCAATCCAGTAATAATATAAGGATTATCGTAATACGTATAATTGATTTGACAAGGTGATAAATTGCTCCAGAGTCAAGGCTTCACCGCGAATATTTTCCGATATCCCAAGGGTAGATAATACCTGGGCAATCTCCTCCTTTGTATATGGGAGCTCCGCCGAATTATTCAAGCCATTCACTAATGTTTTTCTTCTCTGGTTGAAGGAGGCACGAATTAATCTGAATAACAGCTTCTCATCCTTAACCTCAAACGGTGCTTCCGTATGTAAGGCAAGGTTAATGACCGCCGAGCCAACATTTGGACGAGGCATAAAGCAGTTTGCCGGTACATTAGCAGCGATATAGGGCTTTGCATAATACTGAACCGCCAGTGACAACGCACCATAATCCTTGCTGCCGGGTCCCGTCTGCATCCGATCAGCAACCTCCTTCTGTACCATGACCGTAATACTCTTCAGGGGAAGGTGACGCTCCAGGAGATCCATGATGATCGGAGTTGTAATATAGTAGGGGAGATTAGCAACCACCTTAATCGGCTGTCCGTTATTCCGCTCCTGTACTAAAGCTGTCAGGTCTAGCTTAAGAACATCACTATTAATGACTGTTACATTATCATATTCGGACAAGGTATCGTTGAGGATTGGAATCAACATCTTATCAATCTCAACTGCTACAACCTCTTTTGCATTTTCGCAGAGGTATTGGGTCAAGGTACCGATTCCGGGACCGATCTCAAGTACAAAATCCTCCTTGGTGATATCTGCCGCTTGGATAATCTTATCCAGGACATGCGTATCAATTAGGAAGTTCTGTCCGAACTTCTTCTGGATGACAAATTTATATTTGTTGAGTATTTCTATTGTATTCGTGGGATTCCCCAGCTGTGCCATATTGTTCTCCATTCTTAAATGCGGTAGAACCGCTTTGCATTCTCCGAGGTAACCTGTACTACCGTATCATAATCAATATTCTTAAGCTTCGCTATTTCCTGTGCTACATAAGTCAGGTAAGTAGAATCATTGCGCTTTCCACGGTAGGGCACCGGCGCCAGATAAGGGCAATCCGTCTCCAGCACTAACTGTTCCAGAGGTGCATAGGCAACCACTTCCTTCAGCTTCTTGGCATTATTAAAAGTAAGAACTCCGCCGATTCCTAGATAAAAGCCCATATTCAGATATTGTCTTGCTTGCTCTACGCTGTAAGAATAGCAATGGATAATTGCACCCAAGCTATCGGCCTTCGCATCCTTTAGCATCTCGTAGGTATCCTGTGCAGCATCCCTGCTATGGATGACTAAGGGCAGCTTAAGCTCCTTCGCCAGCTCCATCTGTCGTTCAAACCACTTCTTCTGCGTTACACGATCCGAGGTATCCCAGTAATAATCCAGTCCTATCTCGCCGATTGCAATATTCTTAGGATGCCTTGCTTTCTCGCTAAGCCAAACAAAGCGTTCCTCATCTAATTCCTTTGCCGCTTCCGGGTGAATTCCGACTGCAGCGTAAATGTATGGATACTGTTCCGCCAGCTTAAGTACACGGTCTACGGTATCGACGCTGGAGCAGATATCAACCACATACTCTATTCCCAGCTCTGGGAGCCTGTTAAGTAATTCTTCTCTGTCTATGTCAAATGCTTCGTCTTCATAATGTGCGTGAGTTTCAAAAATCATAATTACTCCATTTCCGTTTATAATATATCATGAATAAAGAGTCTATTCATGATCGCCAGCTCCGATCGCTTACTTGCAAACAAGTTTGCAGAAAGCTCACTACGCCTTAATTATATCATTTTCTTTCGTTCTTGAGATTATTCAAGTACTGACCATTATACACCAGCTTTTTACGCATTTCAACCTACGAAAAATCCAGAGACATGATGACGATATAACGCATTATTGATCTAACTCAATCATATACAATTTTTCATCATCTACATAATAATACAAGGCAGGTTTTATACTTTGATAAAATGCTTTTATCTCTTTATCAAATGAATAATTGAATTTGATGTTCCCATTAGGCTTCATAATCACACATGTCTTTTTATGATACATTATTACTTCATTATTAGAAAAATATATCGCCTTATAGTCAAATTCCAAAGGTTTGTCTAATACTTTTCTCCCCTTCAAATCATAAATAATAAGTTGTTTTGGATTATCACTATTGGCACGTAATACGAAGCCAATATATTTATCATTAGAAAGAATGCTTTGTATTTCGCCTTCAAAATCTACATCTTTAATAACGATTGGTATTTCCTTCATAGAACATAGAACGAAACCGTTATCTTTGTATATACAAACGGTATCCTCATTAATAAATGCCACTCTAGGAGCAACTATACTATCCCCAAGCGGCCATCCACCTACTAAATTATTCACCTCATTTTGCCCAACCTTATCGAAATTATAAAATGATATGTAATCAACAAGTGAATCAGATTTAAATGACAAATAACTCGTTACAAGCTTTTTTCCATCTCCGGATAATGACATGTCTAGTGGATAACCATCGTCACTAGAATTCGTTTTCATATCACAAAGCACTGTCCCATCCACATCATATAGGGAGATATAATTATCATTGTCCTCTTCCATTAAAACAGCAATAACACCCTGCGACGCAATTTCTACTTTAATGATATCATATAAAGTAGTGATAGCTCCGACCTCTCCATATTCGTCATAAATATGGATATCATGTCCCTCTTTTTCAGCTATTACGGCATAACTGCCGCAGGTATCTATCATCGGCTCCGACATCTCATAGGAACCGTTCCATAATAATTTACCATCTTTATCACGAGTAACCACACCATCCGTGCTGTATTTTACAATACCGATCTTATAATTCGAATATTTAGCTGTATTCGTATTTGTATTATTAACGACGTTTATCACTTTATAGCTACTGTATTGTCTATCATAAATGAAATTGAAGGATGCTACAACACTTATAATAGCCAATAAAAGTAACGAAGCGCCGAACATCGTACCCCGCTCCACTAACTTCTTATAGCGATAGTTTGAAGTCTTACTTATCTGTCTATTCCTATATATCATAAAGCAACTCCTTATCTAGATAATTCGTTCCTATCAAAACATGGAATTATATTACATTTCCAATTATAAATAATAACCATTAAATAGGCAATGTCATTATTTATATATTCAGTAATTTGTAAGATGCCCAGTGAGCGAATGTAATTGCAACTAAAAAAGGGCCTCCTATGATTACTCACAGAAAGCCTAAAGGTACTATATTACTCTATTCAAGACTTCATTATATTCACAATAAGTTGCGGTTGAGTAAAACGTCGTGGACTAAATAGCTTTAGTAATTATACAGGAAAAATTACAATGTAAAAAATCGTGGACTGAATAAACCAATTAGTTTCTACTCCTCCTTTGCTTCGCAATATATAAATATTACGACTCAATATTTCATTAATTTTACTACAATTATTAATTGCCTTTATCATATGAATAATAATATTGTCCAACACCCAATCTGATACAATCATCATACCCTTCTGGATTATCTCCAGTATATATTGATTGTAATATCATAGTTTTATCATACATTCCCTCAAAACTGATTTCAAAACCATGACCATTCCACTCTTCACCAATATTTCTTACTTGGATGATTTTCTTATTTAAAAAAATCGAATAGGGTTCAAATTGCTTAAGTTGTTTATTTTCAATCTGTAAATGTATAGAGTCAGTTTGAATCATTGTTATTATCTCTGAACCGATTGCACCACTTACAGCGTAGATACCATCAACAAAAACTAAATATGCAATATTAATTTCAGGTTCAACAATGTCAACAAAAAAATCAACCAAAACTTTGTTTTTTAACACTAGAATATTTTGCTTTTCTTTTTCAATAATTTCTTTATATCCACTCATAATAAACCTCTCTAATTTCATTCACAATATCTAACAATACTGAATCAACTGCATACATATTATAAATCAAGTGAATTTAAAACGCCACCATAACCAACCATAATATGTAAAAATTTATCCTATATACATACTACTTAAACAACATTTCGTCTATCCGAGCCTTCGATAAAAAACTGGTGTAAGAGACTTCATATATCTCATACACCAGTTAACAACTTAATTTATCTGCTAACGACTTAACTGATCTGTTAACAACTTAATAGATCCTCGACAAGTACAATAGCCTCTTGACTCAAATTATTCTACGGTTACACTCTTCGCCAGGTTTCTCGGCTGATCTACATTGAAACCGCGATGAACACAAGTATAGTAAGCCATAAGCTGAAGAACGATAGCGCAGGTGAAGGGCGTAAAATAGTCCGAGGTCTTCGGCAACTCAATATGATAATCGTATGCGGATTCCTCTACCTCTGCCTTGCCGTTGGTAATCATTACTACAAAGGCTCCTCTGGCGCGTACCTCACGGACATTGGATACCATCTTGGAGAACACTTTCTGCTGGGTTGCCAGTGCGACAACCGGTACTCCCTCAGTAACTAAGGATAAGGTACCATGCTTTAATTCTCCTGCTGCATATGCCTCAGAGTGAATGTAACTGATTTCCTTCAACTTGATGGAACCTTCCCAGCATAATGCGTAATCTAATCCACGGCCAATGAAGAAAAGATCTTCTTTATCCACAAGCTTCTTACAGATATCATCCACGGTCTTATCAAACGACAAGGTCTCCTGAATCGTCGGGATAACTTCCTTCAGCTCCTTCATATAGCCGGCACATTCCTCTGCCGAGATAGTCTTGCGGATTAAAGCAAATTTGAAGGCTAACAGATATAAGCAGGAAAGCTGTGCAGTATACGCCTTGGTACTGGCAACCGCAATCTCGGGACCTGCATGGGTATAGAGAACATAATCGCTCTCGCGGTCAATCGTGGAACCCTTAACATTAACTACGGACAAGGTGGTCGCTCCTGCTTCCTTCGCAAGACGTAATGCGGCAAGAGTATCTGCAGTCTCTCCGGACTGGGAGATCAGAATAACTAAGGAATTCTGATCCATAATCGGGTCCTTATAACGGAACTCGGAGGCTATCTCAACCTCCACCGGGATACGAACCAGCTTTTCGATCATAGACTTTCCGATTAAGCCTGCATGCATCGCTGTACCACAAGCTGCAACGATGACACGATTTACTTTCTCAAAGACTTCATCCGGGATGCGGTCCACTGTAAAGTCCGGTAAATTATCCAGATTAATTCTAGGAGTAATGGTAGAGCGAATCGAACTTGGCTGCTCATAAATCTCCTTCAGCATGAAGTGAGGATAACCATTCTTCTGAGCTGCTGTAATATCCCAGCTTACATGAAGCATAGTAGGTTCTACTACCTGTCGGTCAAAATCCACCAGTGTGATGGCTTCCTTGGTAAGTCTGGCAATATGGCGCTCCGGTAACACAAAATAATCCTTGGAATAATCCATTAAGGCAACCAGATCGGAAGCAATAATGGAACCATCCTCTATGTGACAAGCTACAAGAGGACTGGCATTACGTAAGGAGTAGATTACCTCCGGTTCATCCGCAAATAGAATGCAGAAGGCATAAGCTCCTTCGATTTTCTCCGCCGCTTTGATGATTGCTGCAATTGCATCTCCTTCATATAAGCTGTCGAGGAGCAATGCAACAATCTCAGTATCTGTCTGAGAGATGGGGCATCTTCCCGTCTTCGCAAGTTCAACTTCTAAGGCATGATAATTCTCAATAATACCATTGTGCAGCAATGTAACCTTGCCGTGAGAATGTGGATGTGCATTCACATCGGTTACTCCCCCATGCGTTGCCCATCTGGTATGACCGATTCCACAGGTTACCTTCTGGGTCGCCTTCTTTGCCTTATCCACAAGCTCAGATACCTTACCAATGGTTTTAATCGTATGTACCTTACCCTGATCACAAAGAGCAATTCCTGCACTGTC
>JAQZBA010000130.1 GCA_029239365.1 Herbinix sp.
AAAAGATGAATTATGATGATAGGGAAGAAAAAGCAAATTATAGTATCGGAATAGGTAAATACGGTGCAGAGCTTGTTAATATTCTTAATGTTCTTGCTATCGTAATTGATAAGGAAAATGTGTAACTTAATACAAGTATTAAGTTACACTGCCAAAAAATAAAAAGCGAGGTGCAGTTCGGTGTCCCATTTGGACTTAAATCAATTAGATAATATGCAATATGATGTACTTAGAGAAATTGGTAATATTGGAGCAGGGAACGCCACCACTGCACTTTCACAAATGATTAACTCTAAAATTGATATGAAAGTACCCAAGGTCGATTTGCTTGAGTTTAAGGAACTGTCCGATATCGTTGGTGGTGCTGAGAATCTGGTGGTAGGCATATTGTTTACCCTGGAAGGGCAGATTGAAGGTATGATGATGTTTATGATGGATATGCCGGCATCTAGACATCTGGTGAATTCATTAATGGGTGATATGAATAATACAGCCGTAGAATTTAGCGAAATGGAATTATCTGCATTAAATGAAATCGGAAATATCATTGCCGGTGCTTATCTTTCCTCTTTATCAACCTTAACAAACATACTTATTCATGCTAGTATTCCGTATATGGCTATCGATATGGCAGGAGCGATATTAAGTGTACCCGCAATAGAGTTCGGAAAAATTGGAGACAAGGCATTGCTGATTGAAACAGAATTTGTGGATGATGATAAAGCGGTAAATGGATATTTTATCTTAATACCGACGATAGATTCATATGGAGCAATTCTATCTTCATTAGGTTTATAGGGTGAGTACATGAACGAAATGATAAAAGTAGGGATGGCAGATTTAAACGTATGTGTCTCGCCAAATGCGTTAACTACATTAGGATTAGGTTCTTGCGTAGGTATTATTTTATACGATCCGGTGAAGAGAATTGCCGGTATGGTACATGTTATGTTACCTGACAGTACGAAGATACTTAATAATGAGAATAAAGCTAAGTTCGCAGATACCGGTATTGATTTGCTGATTAAGCGAATGGTTGAAATCGGAGCAGATCGTCGATTGTTGATTGCTAAAATAGCCGGTGGAGCCCAGATGTTCGCCTTTAGTAACAATAGTGATATGATGAGAATTGGCGAGCGTAATGTTGAGGCCACTAAGCTTAAGCTTGGACAGCTTGGAATTAGCATCAGAGCGGAGGACACCGGAGCAAATTATGGACGAACTATTGAGTTCTATCCGGAAAATGGTTCTCTTTTAATTAAATCAGTAGGAAAAGAACGTAAAATTTTGTGATAGAAGAGTGGGTGATTTGATGCGGGAGAGGTATATTCCGGCTCTTGTTATGCTGTTAGCTGGTGCTATCACCAGTGTAATTAATATCGTTAATAGGGTTAAAGTCGAGGATGGCTTAAAAAGATTACTCCTTGTACTGGTAATATTTTATGTGGTTGGTATAATCTTGAAAGCAATTATCTTAAGAACTGTGATCAACGCTCCGAAAAAGGGCGACGAAATCCAGGAGGAAGCAATGGAAGGTACCGGGGAGGAAGCTAAGCCGGGAGATACTGTGCCAGGCAGTAAGAAATAATAGTTTCTGCATAAAACATCATAAAAGTTTTTGGAGGTACTATGAGCGCTGAAGGTAAACAAAAGCTATGGGAAGCTTACGCTATGAGAAAAACCCCCGAGCTTCAAGAAAAAATTATAATTGAATATGCGGGTTTGGTAAAATTAGTCGCAGGTCGTCTTAGCATGTATCTTGGATATAATGTAGAATATGACGATTTGGTAGGATATGGGACCTTTGGATTGATTGATGCAGTGGATAAATTTGACTACTCTAAGGGTGTGAAGTTTGAAACCTATGCTTCGCTACGAATTCGAGGAGCAATCCTGGATCAAATACGTAAGATGGACTGGATTCCAAGGAGTATAAGACAAAAGCAGAGAAAAATTGATATGGCTTATCAATGCCTGGAACAAAAACATGGTCGTATGGCTAATGATGAGGAAGTTGCTACAGAACTGGAGATATCGGTAGATGAATTGGAGACATGGCAAAATCAGACGAAAGTAACCAATATAATATCATTGGATGAATTTATGGAACAGGGGGCTGAGTCCAAGGTAGAGCAGAGCCTTACCGCAGATTTTGACCAGCCGGATCGGATTATAGAAAAACAGGAATTAAGGGAATTACTTGTGAAAACCTTAGAGACTTTAACCGAAAAAGAAAAGAAGGTTATCGTTCTCTATTATTATGAAGAATTAACTTTAAAGGAAATAAGCAGAATTCTTGAAGTATCGGAATCGCGTATTTCCCAATTACATACAAAAGCATTACAGAAGATGAAACTTCGACTTGGCGGTAACATGGATATATTAACAAGTTTTTAATCACGTGGATGTTCTTACGTGGATATATTTAGCCTTTGGGGAAAGGTAAGAATGTTAGGAGGAGAAGTATGAGTGGTAGAAATGGTTTCTTTCAAATAGTGATTAAACAAGACGGTACCTATTTGAAACTATATGATGCTGAACAGGGTGGGGAAGCTGTTTTTTATGAGGAAATCAGCAATTATCTGATGGATCGCAAGATTTATGAATATGATAAAATTGCGATTAGCCGTGCATTAACCGGACTCCAAGGGGTTGTTGAAGTAAAAATTACTAGTGTTCCGGTGTTCGCAATCGACGAGATTGTAAAGGTAACGATATCGGAAGATCGCATGTATGCGGTAGCAAGATTCTATCCGCCATCAAACAATGGGCATATAATGATGAAGGATGAGATTGTTGCAATGATGGTAAAAGCCGGTGTAAAGTATGGCTTAGATGAGAATAATATCATGGACTTCCTAAAGGAAAGAAGGTATTGCACTAATTACATATTAGCAAAAGCTACCCCCGCGCAGCAAGGGCGCGATGCAGAGATTACCTATCATTTTAATACTGACTTGACACTCAAGCCGAAGCGTAATGATGATGGTTCCGTTGACTTCCATCAATTAGATATGATATGCCATTGTAATAAGGATCAGCTTTTGGCTAGCTTAACTCCCATCGATCAGGGGAAGCCTGGGATTGATGTCTGCGGCGTTGTCATTCGTCCTAATAAAGTTAACAATCGTGTTCTAAGACATGGAAATAAAATATATCTGTCAGAAGATGGACTTCGTATGTATTCGTCCGTTGATGGTCACGTAAGCCTAGTTGACAGCCGTGTATTCGTATCGGATACCTTTGAGGTTCATGCTGATGTAGATGCCTCTACCGGAGATATCGAATATGAAGGAAATGTTGTTGTGAAAGGAAATGTAATCACCGGTTTTTCTGTAAGAGCGAAAGGTGATATTGAAGTTAACGGTGTTGTTGAAGGTGCCTATATCGAAGCCGGTGGACAAATCGTTCTAAAGCGCGGTATGCAAGGTATGAATAAGGGAATATTAAAAGCAAATGGAAATATAATAACGAAATTCATAGAAAATGCCGAAGTAATAGCAGGAGGATATGTTTCCACAGAATCGATCCTTCATAGTAAAGTATCAGCCAAAGGAGATATCGTTGTTGGTGGTAAGCGAGGCTTCGTAACCGGTGGCGAGATTCGTTCCGGTACTATGATTTCTGTAAAAACCGCGGGTTCTCAGATGGGAACAACCACTCTCTTAGAGGTAGGAATTGATCCAAGAGTTCTGGAAGAATTCCGTGAATTAGAGAAAAGAATTGCTACAATGCTGGCTGATAAGGAGAGATTAGGGCAGGCGTTGATTCTGTTCCGCAAGAAATTAGCCTCCGGTATACAGATGTCGGAAGAAAAACTGGAATATTTAAAGCAAGTAACTCAGAATAATATTATGTTGGAGACTCAGATAAAAGATGCAAGAAGACGTTACGAGGAATTAAAGATAGAAGTTGACAATAATTCTTCCGGTTCGATTAAGATCTCCGACATTGTTTTTCCGGGAACAAAGCTTGTCATATCGAATGTAATTCATTTTATTCGTGATGAGACACATCATAGTAAATTTGTAAGAGACAGGGCGGATATTAAAGTTCTTCCGCTGATGTAAAACCAAGCACATACCGATGAGACAAACGATAGAAAGCACGCTTTGCGAACTTTCAATTATCATGAAGTATGACAAGAACGCTGTGACTTATGTTGGTTATAGTATTTAGGAGGGAATTTATGGCGGTAGGACCAATTGAAGTAATTAGAGCTCAAGAAGCCACTCAGATTAGACATATGGATGTCCAGCGCGCTCAGCATGCTCAGGAACAGATCAGCCGAAATTTTCAGAACATGGTGCAGCACGAGCATGACAAGCCTACACAGACGACAAAATCCGAAAATAACGAATACCGTTATGATGCAAAGGAAAAGGGGAACAATCAATTTGCAGGCTCCGGTAACAAAAAGCGTGACAAGGATGAGAAAAAGCCGACAAAAGATGGAAAGATCACACCAAAAAGCGGAGGTTTTGATGTTTTGATTTAAAAACATGTGCAGGAGTAGAGAAAATTATGAACCCAATAGAAATAGCATTGATTATCATAGGTATCATCGTCATCATTGTAAGCTGTATCCTTGTTGATCATTCTCAAAAGGAACAAAAGCAAATCATTGGTAAACCATTATCCTCTATGGGAGAGATGATTACTGATGAGGATAAAAAGCAACTGATGGATAAGATGAAGGAGCTGTTATCGGATGCACGTGAGGAGACCATCCTACGTACAGATGGTGCCTTAAGTAAATTGTCGAATGAGAAGATTATGGTAGTGAATGAGTTCTCCGATCAGATTATGGAGAAAATAAAGAAAAATCATGAGGAAGTAGTTTTTCTATATAATATGCTGAATGATAAAGAAAAGGAGCTTAAGGCAACGGTCAGAGAGATCGATTCTTCCAAAAAGAAGGTACAGGATATCCTGAGTAGCAAAGCCGAAAGTGATAAGCTTCAATCCGTCAAGAATGCAAAAACACAAGCAGCTGTGAAAGTAATCAACCAAGCTCAGGTAGCACAAATTGATCCACCGCTTAAGACGATGAATCGCCCGGTAGAAGTCTCTTCTGAGTTATCCACAGTTGGAGGACTTAACTCGAATAATAATTCGCAGATTTTAACCCTTTATTCGCAGGGAAGATCTGTGGTTGAGATTTCAAAGCTGTTAGGCCTTGGCCAGGGAGAAGTGAAGCTGGTAATCGATTTGTTTAAGGGAAAGAAGTAATTCGAAAGGCTTGGTGCTACACATATGAAATTAAGATACTATATGAGAGGATTAGGAATAGGAATTATTCTTACGACTCTGATATTAACCATAGCGAATCCGAAAGAAAGATTGACCGACCTTCAGATCATGGAGCGGGCGAAAGCCCTAGGCATGGTAGATGCAGAGGATGCTAAGGAGGAATCGCTCAGAGAGGCGCTGGAGAATATCAAACCAACTGCAATGCCAACTGAAAATCCAAGTGAGCCTACTCTTGCGCCATCATTAACTCCCACAATAACACCGGAGCCTACCAGCGCACCTACATTGACGCCGGAACCGACCCCTGCTCCAACCCCTATCATACCGGAGGACGGTAATACGGGTGGAATAGATGGAGAAAATGCCGGTGAATTGGTAACTTTTCAAGTGGTAGCAGGAATGTCTTCTGGTAAAGTGGCAGCTCTTCTAGTCGATAAGGGCTTAGTCAAGGATGCTGAGGATTTTAACAAATATATTGTTAAAGTAGGAAAAGCAAGCATCATTCGGGTAGGAACCTATACCTTACCTAAAGGAGCAAGCTATGAAGAGATCATGATAATGATTACATCTAAAAAGTAATCTCTATAAGTATATTTTGAGCTATTGCTGATCATATTGATAAGCAATAGCTCTTTTTTGTAAAAACACTTGCTATCCATAAAATGTTATGTTATAATTTCGTAGTCAAATTACACGCATATGGATTCGATAACAGGGTGCCTTAAATCTAAGGTCTGTTGAGAAAATGATGTATGCGGAGGAAAACAACCAAATGGAGGTATATTATGAGCGTTATATCAATGAAACAGTTATTAGAAGCCGGTGTACATTTTGGACACCAAACAAGAAGATGGAATCCTAAAATGGCGGAGTACATCTACACCGAGAGAAACGGTATCTACATCATCGACTTACAGAAGTCTGTAGGCAAGGTTGATGAGGCTTACACAGCAATTAAGAATGTAGTTGCTGACGGCGGTACAATTCTTTTCGTTGGAACAAAGAAGCAGGCACAGGATGCTGTTAAATCAGAAGCTGAGCGTTGCAGCATGTTCTTTGTAAATGAGAGATGGTTAGGCGGTATGTTAACAAACTTCAAGACCATCAGAAGCAGAATTGACAGATTAAGATCAATCGAAAGAATGTCTGAGGATGGTACCTTTGATGTTCTTCCTAAAAAAGAAGTTATCGAGCTCAAAAAAGAGTGGGAGAAACTTGAGAAAAACCTTGGTGGTATTAAGAACATGAAGAAGATTCCGGATGCTATCTTCGTAGTAGATCCTAAGAAGGAAAGAATCTGTATTCAGGAAGCTCATACCCTTGGTATTCCGTTAGTTGGTATCGCTGATACTAACTGTGATCCTGAAGAATTAGATTTTGTAATTCCTGGTAATGATGATGCGATCAGAGCAGTTAAGTTAATTGTTTCTAAGATGGCAGACGCTGTTATTGAAGCTAACCAGGGAGTTCAGTTAACCGATTCATCAAGCAGTGTAAGTGAAGATGCAGAAGTTAGCTTAGATGACGTTGTTACCGTATAGTCAGAGATAAGCAGGTAATACTGCTGTTAGAAACTTGGTAATATACTATTTATCTATATAATCTAATTAAATGGAGGAATATACGATGGAAGTTACCGCTAGTATGGTAAAAGAATTAAGAGAAATGACCGGTGCCGGAATGATGGATTGCAAGAAAGCTCTTGCAGCAACTGAAGGTGATATGGATAAAGCAATTGAGTTCTTAAGAGAAAAAGGACTTGCAGCAGCTGAGAAGAAGGCTGGTAGAATTGCAGCTGAAGGTATGGTTGCAGCTTTCGTTGCAGCAGAAGGAAAGTTTGCATCTATCGTTGAAGTTAACAGTGAGACAGACTTCGTTGCTAAGAATGAGAAGTTCAGAGATTATGTTGCAGCAGTTGCTAAGCAGTCTGCTGAATCTAAGGCTACTGATTTGGATGCATTTCTTGCTGAGAGCTGGGCACTTGATACATCTAAGACTGTAAAAGAAGAATTATCTTCTATGATCGCTATTATCGGCGAGAACATGAATATCAGAAGATTTGAAAGAGTAGTAGCTGAGGATGGTTTTGTTGTATCTTACATCCATGGCGGCGGCAGAATCGGTATCCTTGTTGATGTTGCAAGCTCTGTAAACAATGCTGAGGTTCAGGAAGCAGCTAAGAACGTAGCAATGCAGATTGCAGCGTTATCTCCTAAGTATGTTGATCAGTCTGAGATTTCTGCTGATTTCATTGCTCATGAGAAGGACATCTTAAAGGCTCAGATTATGAATGATGAAGCTAATTCCAAGAAGCCGGAGAACATCATCGAGAAGATGCTGGAAGGCCGTCTTAACAAGGAATTAAAAGAATTCTGTCTTGTTGATCAGTTATATGTTAAGGATAGCGATATCTCTGTTGGACAGTATCTTGCTAATGTATCCAAGCAGGTTGGTGCTCCAATCGCTGTAAAGCGTTTCGTTCGTTTCGAGACAGGTGAAGGCCTTGAGAAGAAGAGCGAGAACTTTGCAGAAGAAGTAGCTAGACAGATGGGACAGTAGGAAGAGCTGAAAAGCTATTTCTGCCTAGTTTGTTGAGTGAATCTCAATAGGAATCCAGCAATACAAATATAACTTAATACAAAGTATTAGATTTTAATGGCTCCATAGACCTTTAATCACAGTGTTTTCAAGTGGTTATTAGGAATATGGAGCCTTTTTGTGATTAATATATAGAGCATTTTCTGAATTCAAGAGGTGTCTGACCAGTGATTTTTCTAAATATCAAATTAAAATAAGTAACATTATTAAAACCAACCTTAGAAGCAATCTCAATTATTTTTGCATCCGATTCTTTTAACATTATTTTAGCTTCTTTAATCCTTATTAAATTAATGTATTCAACAAAGGTGATGCCCATATTTTTTGAAAAGAGACGGCTTAAATACTGTGTATTCACAAAAAACAGATCTGATATCTGTGATAATTTGATATCAGTATTGTAAAATTGCTCTATGTATTCTGTTGTCTGTTGGATAACCCAATGCTTTTTATCTGAATTTGTACGTTTCCCTTGAAATCGATCTTTATGTGCTTCAAGAATTAAATGGATACAGGAACTGATAATATCAGCCATTTTTGTATAGGTAGTTAACTTTTCCTGAGTAATCTGCTCCGATTTATGAAAGAGCGTGGTTAATTGTGATTCATTAATCTGCGTTATTCTTGATGCATATTGAATATTACGGATTGTTTTTGACATATCCTCCTCAATTAAAAGGTTACCAAGATAGATAATACAGAATAAATTGTCATTGAAAAAAACCGGAGTTACGATTTCTGTTAAACCTAGATAGCATTTCCCTATAAATTGGCATCTTGTAGTCATAGCTTTATTAATGGACATATACTTGTTTTTCATGCACAGGGATAATCCCTTTTTTGTCATCTTAGCTTCATTGCAGAACTTGCAATAATGAACTTTATTAATCGGTTGAATAGTAAGCGCCGAATCTCGCTGATAGGCTCCGGTTAAAAAGTGTATTGAGATATGTATATTCCTAGATTCGGATAGGATATCAATTAATTTCTGTAGCTCGAAAGCATCGCCCATGCACTAGGTCCTCCTATGATCTTGTACTATATAAGTTATATGAAACGGTATCATAAGTCAAGATATTTGAATATTAAGACAAAATAATTGAAGATTTTAGTGAGAATAAACGAATATAATTGTTATATATTGATGTAGGGCTGATTTGGAGCATAGAGAGGAGATGTTAGGATGAAACAGTTAAATGCGGACATTGTTATAATTGGAGGAAGTACGGGTGGTGTAGCAGCTGCTCTTTCAGCGTTACGAATGGGTTGTAGTGTGATTCTGACTGAAGAGACAGACTGGATCGGCGGTCAGCTTACCAGCCAGGGTGTGCCTCCGGATGAACATCAGTATATTGAAACAACAGGCTGTATAAAAAGTTATCGTGAGTTTAGGGACAAGGTGAGAAGATATTACCGAAGTAATTTTCCATTAACTCAGGTGGCGGAAAAGTCAGATTATTTTAATCCCGGTAATGCTGCTGTAGGCAGACTTAGTATTGACCCAAGGGTTGTCGTATCAGTTTTGGAAGAAATGCTCATGCCATATCTGTTCTCAGGACAACTACGTTTATTAAAAAATCATTCTATTAGGAAGGCAGAGGTTCATGGAGATAGAATTGAAGGTGTATATGTAGTGAATCTTTTATCCGATGAACTATATTGTCTGACAGCTAATTATTATCTGGATGGGACAGATTGTGGAGATCTTTTACCTCATTGTCAGGCCGAGTATGTCACGGGGTCCGAATCACAGAC
>JAQZBA010000131.1 GCA_029239365.1 Herbinix sp.
AGAGAGGCCTCCAATCCCTTCTATCAGGATATCGTCCCGATTGTAGAAGATTACATGAAGAGGCTTGGTGATTATACTGGAAGAAGTTATGAATTATTTGATTATTACGGTGCTCATGATGCAGAATATGTAATCATTGCTATGGGGTCTGTAACGAAGACCATTGAACAGACGATCGATTATTATAATAAGATGGGTGAAAAATACGGATTAATTAAGATCAGGCTCTATCGCCCCTTCTCAATGGAGCATTTCTTAAGAGCTATGCCTGCTTCGGTGAAAAAGATTGCAGTCCTGGACCGAACGAAGGAGCCCGGAGCAGTGGGTGAACCACTGTACCTAGATGTCTGCGGGTGTTATCTCGGCAAGGAGAAGGCGCCGGTTATTATTGGAGGACGTTATGGACTTGCTTCCAAAGATACGAATCCTAGCCACATTGCCGCTGTCTATCTGAATCTGAAAGAAGCGAACCCTAAGAATTTCTTCACCATAGGCATTGAGGATGATGTCACCAAATCATCCCTACCACCGGTGAAGGAAATACAGGTTGAACCTGAAGATATGAAGGCATGTCAGATCTGGGGACTCGGTTCTGATGGAACAGTAGGAGCGAATAAGCAGGCAATTAAGATTATTGGTGAACATTCTGACCTCAATGTACAGGCATACTTTGATTATGATTCCAAGAAATCAGGAGGCTTAACCGTATCCCATCTTCGATTTGGTAGCGAACAGATCCGTTCGACCTATCTGGTGTCCCATGCTGATTATGTGGCATGTCATAACCAATCTTATGTAAATAAATATGATTTATTACAAAGCATCAAACAGGGTGGAATCTTTGTCCTTAATACCCAATGGAATGAAAAGGAGCTCGAAGAAAATCTTCCTGATATCATGAAAAAGCAACTAGCCGAGAAAGAGGTTGAATTCTATACCATTAATGCGATTGGAATTGCAGAAGAGATTGGGCTGGGTAACCGTATTAATATGATAATGCAAGGTGCATTTTTTAAACTATTGAAGGTGCTTCCGGAGGATATCTATAGTAAAGAGTTAAAAGAGGGTATCCATAAGCTTTATGGCAAAAAGGGCGAAAAGATAGTTAAGATGAATGAGGATGCAGTGGACCAGGGTATTAAGTCGGTTCATAAGGTGAATGTACCAAATAAATGGAAAATAATTGAATGCGATCAAGCAAACGATGTGGATGAACCGGAATTCATCAGAAATATCATGAGACCGATGTCAGAACTTAAGGGTGGAGATCTTCCGGTCAGTGCTTTTGCTGGACGAGAGGATGGTACCTTTCCAACCGGAACCACTGCTTATGAAAAACGAGGTATTGCTGTCAATGTACCGGAATGGATCGAAGAGCGTTGTATCCAGTGTAATCAATGTGCCTATATCTGTCCCCATGCTGTAATTCGTCCCTTCCTTCTGGATGAGGATGAGCTAAAAAAGGCCCCTGAGACCTTTGTTACTAAGAAGGCAACAGGTCGTAACCTGGAGGGCTATCATTATAAGATACAAATCAGTCCGATGGATTGTACCGGTTGTGGTAATTGTGCTGATATCTGTCCGGCAAAGGGTAAGGCTTTGATTATGCAACCCATCGGTACTCAGCTTATCCCTCAAATCGATAACTGGAAATTCGCTACGGAGAAGGTCAGCTTCAAAGAGAAGATTGCATATGGACCTGCGTTCAAGGACAGTCAGTTCAAGACCCCGCTAATCGAGTTCTCCGGTGCCTGTGCAGGCTGTGGTGAGACACCTTATATTAAGCTTATCACTCAGTTATTCGGTGAACGTATGATGATTTCCAATGCGACCGGCTGCTCTTCCATCTGGGCGGCATCTGCTCCAAGTACTGCGTATACCACAAACAGGGAAGGAAAAGGACCCTCCTGGGCGAATTCCCTCTTCGAGGATAATGCGGAATTCGGTTATGGAATGTATCTTGGAGTAAAGCAGTTGCGAAATAAGCTGGAACAGAATATGAGACTGCTTATTGATATGAATGTAGAGGAGAAAGTCAAAGAAGCTCTCCACGATTGGATTCACTATAAAGAGGATAGCAAGAGCACGGAAGAAGTAAGCCGGAAGGTACTGGATGTGCTGGAACATTTTACTTCTACAGATGTAGAAAATATGCTGCTTGTGAATGAAATTAAGCAAAACAGGGATTATCTCATTAAGCGTTCCGTATGGCTTGTCGGTGGAGATGGTTGGGCATATGATATCGGTTACGGTGGTCTGGATCATGTTATGGCTTCCGGAGAGGATGTGAATGTATTGGTCTTCGATACTGAAGTATATTCCAATACAGGAGGACAGGCTTCTAAGTCAACTCCGACTGCGGCAATCGCTAAATTTGCTGCCTCAGGTAAGAAACAGGGTAAGAAGGATCTGGGAAGAATGATGATCTCTTATGGTAATGTCTATGTAGCGCAGGTTGGTATCAATGCAGATAATACTCAATTAATCAAAGCACTCCGTGAAGCCGAAGAGCATCATGGACCATCCATTGTTATTGCATATTCCCCTTGTATCAACCATGGTATCAAGGAAGGTATGGGTAGAAGTATGGCTACGATTAAGAAGGCGGTTCAATGCGGTTACTGGCATCTCTACCGATATAACCCTGCTTTAAAGGAGGAAGGGAAGAATCCTTTTATCCTGGATTCCAAAGAACCTACCGAAAGCTTCCGTGAATTCATCCTTGGACAAGTTCGTTACAGCTCACTGGCGAAGGAATATGCTGAGAAAGCAGAAGAATTATTCGGTCAGGCAGAAGCATTATCTAAGGAGCGGTATGCAATCTATAAGCAGATGGCAGAAGCTGAGCCAATACAAATTAATATGGATAAATAAAAGTTGGCATTCATTGGAGTTATGGATCATTGTATCGATTCATAACTCCTTTTTTCATATAGATAATTCGCCTGTACGATAAAAAATGTTTCGCTATGGGCACACTTTTTCTTCTTTCTCAATTTTGGATGCATTGGCAAGTTTAGAAAGGTCTGGTGTTTTTATCCTGATAAAATGGAATTACAAGCCAGCCATTCTATTATTTACATCGGTTTTGACGATAATATGTACTTATCAAGTGCAGATTTTATGTTATAATAATAGTGTCAAATAATACATTTATGTGGTCGTATTCAAACTAGGAAGAAGGGTGGCGTTGCATGATAGAACATTCGCTTAAGTCCAACACGAGAATTATACAAACAGAGAATATCCAAGTAGTCTATAATCTTATTTTTAAAAATGCCCTCTATAGCATTGAATGTTATAAAGAGGATACCGATAGGTCTAATCCGAACAATTATTGCTTGGTAGAGGATGTTACAGATGACGAAGGGGAAGCAGAGAGCTTTCTTCAATTGATGGCAAGAGGAAAAGTATTTCCTGTACATATTAATGATTTGGTGATTGATTTTTTTAAAAATTAATGATTCCGGATTCTAATATAGCCTTATTGAGCATTACAAAATTTGTAGCAATACAAAATTTGTAGCATTGCAAATGAGACCAAAGCAATAAGAAAAGCATCTACTCACTATGCTGCCTTGCAGCATCCTGTCGGAAGGTGTAAGAGCTGAGGTTTTAGAGTACGTGATAACCATGAATTTGTAAAGAATTCATGTACAGTATCATGGACGTAAGATTGTGACTACATAGAAATGACTTAAAAAAAGACTGTTCTTAACAGCATACCTGTTATTATTCATAACACGGGGCTAATGAGATAGTCTTTTTTTGATGGTGAAATCTAGAGGTTATGAATAAACTTACCTTTTTTTGAGAAAATAGTTAACATGCATTGCTAATGACTTGAAAGAGAGGTAATTATGGAAGAGAAGATTAATTCGACGATTATTAAGGAGCTTTTTGCAAAAAGTGCCGATATTGTTGTTCGTCCGATTACGATAAATCAAAATGGCATTACCTTTTACATCTTTGGTGTGGATGGCTTAATTAACACCGGGTTGGTGGACGAGGCGATTCTTCAGACCTTGAATTCAGATCAATATATGGAGAAATGTAAAACGCAGAGACAAGTCATGGATTATCTGTTAAGCGGAGGAGCATATCATGTCTTTACCAAAGAAGAAGTAGACTATGCAAAGCTGATGAAAGGTGTTCTCAGCGGTATGGTAGCTTTCCTTTTTGATGAGGAAGCGAAAGCAATTGTATATGATATCCGTATGTTCGAAAAACGATCTATATCAGAACCGTCAGAAGAAGCAGTAATTAAGGGATCCAAGGATTCCTTTATCGAGGTTATGAGAATGAACACTGCTCTGATAAGAAGAAGAGTAAGGTCCGAGCATCTGGTGGTAGAAAGCTTATCCGTAGGAAGATTGTCAAAGACAGACATGTCCCTGATCTATATTAGTAATATAGTCAATATGGACACGGTGAATAAGATTCGTGATGTAATAGAGAAAATTGATATTGATAACCTATCGACGCCTGCATTCATCGAGGAATTTCTAATAGAGAATAAGAAAAGTGTGTTTCCCCAGATCATGTATAGCCAGCGGCCGGATCGGATCGCAGCGAATCTGACCGATGGAAGAATTGCTTTGGCTGTGGATGGCTTTCCCTTTGTTTACCTACTTCCCTGCCAGCTACCGATGCTGTTACAATCCCCGGAGGACTATGCCAATCATTTTTATATTGGTTCCGCTCTTCGTATGCTCAGGTATCTGGCTATGGTGGTTACCTTGTTCCTTCCGGCCTTCTATATTGCAGCAACGACTTATCAGAATCAGATGCTCCCGGTACAACTCGCCTTATCCACACAAGCTGCAAAACAAAATGTACCCTTTTCGTCTGCAACTGAAGTTCTTGGACTTTTGCTTGCTTTTGAGATACTCATCGAAGCAGGACTACGACTGCCTAAAACCGTCGGGACTGCCATGTCCATCCTTGGTGGTGTGGTAGTTGGGCAGGCTGCTGTAACTGCGAATATTTTGTCACCTTTGGTTGTTGTAATCGTATCCTTAGCAGGAATAGCAGGCTTTATTGTCCCAAATCAGGACTTAAGTAGTGGAATTCGTGTGGTAAGGTTTGTTCTGGCAGTTGTAGCAGCGGTTGGAGGGTTCTTTGGTCTGACGGTAGGATTAATTATCCTGCTAACCCATATTTGCAGTCTTGATAATTATGGGGTCGCCTATTTATCGCCGTTTGTTGATATGGATGAGAGTAATCATAAGGATACCTTATTCCGATTTCCTGTTAAATATTTTACCAAACGGCCCCAGAAGATTGTTCCGGAAAACCGTAGGAAGCAGACGAATAAAGAGTGATGGTAGGAAGGGAGTTATCAAAGATGAAAAGATTACTATTACTTATCCTTCCATTCCTGTTATGCGGTTGTACCCATGATATGAATCGGGAGGAGATTGACGAAATCGATTTGGTCTTGGTTCTCGGAATAGATTATTCAGAGGGGGAATATCTTCTAAGTGCGCTGTATAGTACCGGTGCAGGAGCTGATTCAGAAGCAGGAGCAGGCTCCGGTAAGGAGCAAGTAGCCGAGGGGAAGGGAAGCACAGCTTATGAAGCCTTGGAGAATCTGAAACTAGATAACAAGAAGAATATAACCCTGGCACAGGCCGGCTCATTTTTGATTGGTGAGGAGGCAGCGAAGCATGGTATAGATCAAAGTTTGGATTTCCTGAAACGAGATGAAACAATTAAGATGGAAGCATTGATTTACATCATAAAAGAAAAGAAGGCATCGGAATTCATTCAAGAGGGGATAGAGAATAAACAAATCATTCATGAGGATCTTGAAGCGATTGAACAGAAGCAAATGGAATTGTTGACAAGAAATGATAATACTTTTGTCAATATACTAAATGATATGGAGCAGAGTAATTCCGGTATACTCATTCCTTATGTGATTGCAAAGAAATCGGGCTTTCTGATTGAAGGGTATGCGGTATTTGATGAGTTGAAGTTGATTGATTATCTTGATCGTGAGACCTCGGATGGTGTCAATTTTATTAAGAATACGATGAGAAGTTATCCGATTTACCTTAAGGATGAGGTAAGCCTGGCTGTGTCTTATACTCATACAAAGCTAAAGGCAGACATGAATAAGAGGAATATAGCTATCACAATTAAGGTGGATTTTGAAACCATGCTGAAGGAAATAATAACAAAGGAAAATGTGTATACACAAAAGGAGCTTCTTCGACTGACCGATGCTCAGAATGAGTATATTATTGCCATACTGGATAAGCCGGTACAGTATTCGATTAAGAACGGAATCGATATTCTTAACCTGGCGCGTCTAGTAGAGAATCAGAATATTAGCCAATGGCAGGCAGTAGAAGGTGAATGGGAGGAGTTACTCGCTGATATAAAGTATAAGTATCAAGTAAGATCGCAAATTACAAAATCCTTTATTTTAGGAAATGAAAAGTAAGTAAAGAATTACTGCAAATAGGGTAACATAGGAGGATCTTATGATATATGTTTTTGGTTTTACGATTATCTATACCCTGATCCGTCAGAAGGATAAGCTGCTGCGTTCCAAAAAGAATCTGATCATTTACCTGCTTCTATCCATGATAGGGATAGCAATGGGCATTGTATATCTGATCAATCCATATCTACCCAGCATCTCCCAAGTGATAGAACAATATATGGAATGAGGTGAGATAAGTTGAATCGTGAGGTAACACTGCGTCAAATTACATTTATGTATCTGTTCATCTCCATCTCGACCCTGCTCAGGCAGGTTCCTCAGGCACTTGCCATGGAGGCGGGAAGAAGTGGATATTTAAGTCCTATCATATCAATCGTTGCAACGGTTCCCTTGACGGCAATTGTCATCTTTCTGATTAAGTCCTTTCCTGGGCTTAATTTCTATGAGATTATGGTACAGTTGATCGGAACCTTCTTATCAAAAATTATCATTCTGTTCTATTTGCTCTGGCTGTTATTAGTAACAACTGCGAAGGTAACAGCCTATAGCCTTACGCTGGAGTTTACTCTGATGCCAAGAACCAGGTCAGATTTTTTTATGACCGTGATGATTGTGTTGGTGTTTTATGCTTTATTGAGAGGTATAAAGACAATTTTCCGATTTTCTGAGCTAACCTTAGGAACCATATTAATTTTGTTTGCCATTCTTTTTGTTTGTGCTGTATCAAGACTCAGAACGGATTATCTGCTTCCTATCTCAACAGTAAATCTTTCAAGGACAATAATGGCTTCTAAGCATGTAGTCGCAGTAGGTGGAAATATTATAATTGCGCTCTTCTTTGCGGATAAATTCGGAATCGCAATTACAAAATCACAATTTCATAAACTTTGGTTTGGTTCCTTAATCTTTACCGGACTCGCATTTGTAATTACTTTTTTCACCTTTGGAATATCAGGAACGAGTCTGACCGCCAATCTACCGTTCCCGTTCTATATCACGGTTAAAAGTATTTCGTTCTTTAATATTTTTGAGCGTTTTGAGGTGTTGATTACATTAATATGTATTCTGTCAGACTATATTGCAATCGCAATCTTTGCAGTGCTTCTCTTTCGATGCTTGGGATGGCTGTTCCATCTGGATCAGTGCGAATACCTGTGTATTCCCATGGCGGTCATTATCTTTTATCTTACCTATTATATAAGCAGTACCCAGTTTGAATTCAATTTCCTGTACCGGGTACTGATTGTGAATCTTAATCTGATTTTTGAATATGCAATACCATTTTTCATAGCCTTCCTATGCCTGATAATGAGAAAGAAGATTAAAAGTAATATCAATAAACAGTATTAATATAAAAATAAAAGGCGATTTTCACACTTAAGAGCAGGCAGTGTGAATTATATCAGCGATGGAAGAAGCATTAATTAATCATAAATGCGTATGTCAAATTCATCATCATCATAACGGTAGATACTATGATGGATATAATATTCTGCAATGGGGTCAATATATTGATAAACCCTGGTATATTCCTTGGTTTCCTGATTCTTAGATGTTTCACAACGGTTACGGTATAAAAATTGAATTAGATCATAGCAATCAACCCATATTTCATTATTGCTTTCCTTTTGTGATTCGTCAAAGATAAGCTGTAGGCCAAAGTGAAGGTGAGGGGTACGGATGTTATTGGCATTCTCATTGCTTGAGTATCCGGTTCTTCCGAGATAACCAATGACATCCCCGGCCTGGACGATGCTGCCTACTGCAAGATCCTTCCGATAGGGGAAGTTCTTGCGTAAATGAGCATAGTAATAGTAACGTTTTTTATCAAAGCTGCGAATACCGATACGCCAACCGCCATATTGATTCCACCCGAGAGCTTCCACATACCCTGATTCCACTGCGATGATGGGGGTACCTACTTGACCCATCATATCATGTCCCAGGTGCTTTCTTCTAAAACCATAGCTTCGAGATACGCCAAAATCATCGAAGTGACTAAAAGGGTAGAATTTTGCAATTGGAAGAAAGACCTTGAGACCATAGCGTTCTTCCCATACCTTGCCACCGGGAGCAGTTTCATCAGCTACTTCAATCTTATAGGTACCAACCATACCGCCTAGGACGGCTGCGTAAGCTTCATAATAATATTCATAATATTTCATATCTGCGGTCAGTGATTCTATGGTTTCTTCTTTGCTTTTTAGCTTTTCTACAATTTCAGCCATATTCTTTTCTTTGAATCTTGAAAAATCACCGCCATACTTATTGCCAAGAAGGGCTAGAAGTGCGATCCAATCAAGTTTGACTTCCCATTCCTGAGATTCAACATCATATTTGTATGCACACTCCATAGCCTTACTCGAAACATCAAAATTAACCCACTTTATATAATCCTTCCCACTAGAATCAGAAGTTACATAGATAGCAGCCTCACGATTGGAATAATTAAATAGATTTAAGGACACTAATGCAAGAAAAATGATTAGCTCTGCAAGAATAATATGCTTTGTCTTTATAGAACGGACCATGATATGTTTACTTCCTCATATTTAGCACTTGTAACATTTTATGTTGTCCGTCTATCATCTATTCCTATTCAAATATATCCCTTACCATTTTCCGATGGAATTTAAGATAGATATTAACCGTTTCCTTGCTATAATCAAAGGTTGCCAGGATGACTTCATGGATATCACTAATTTCATTTTGCTGAAGTTGTTTCATTAACCAGGTTTCATTTTTTCCCGTACTTTTCAGGTTGTCATAGAATATCTTACCATCAATAATCACATTAGCCATGGGCATGTTCTGTAATGGAGTGATGTTCATATCATATGGGGTTAACGGGCGATAGATGGCTTTCGGAAGAATACTTACCATTCCATTCGATTCCAGATATACAGTTTGGAGTTCTTCCAAATCATAATAGCCACTGAGACGGCAGGAGGCTAGAAGCTCATCAATATCAATCTTTGCTTTTAGTAGATTTTTCTCATAAATCTGACCATTTTGATACAATAATAATGCATGCCCTTCGAAAAAGCGGCGAAGTACGATCGATTTACAGGTACTATAGGATATCAGCATGGAGAAGATGCTGAAAACAACCATTGCAACAAACGGTTTCCAGAAACTATCTGTTGACAT
>JAQZBA010000132.1 GCA_029239365.1 Herbinix sp.
ATTTGTTTTGGAGGACAGCAAAGATGTTTTTGATAACTGGACTAGTTCTTATGAAAATTCCAGGTTCGTCATGAAATGTCCGCACGATTGTATAGAACAAACAGAACAGATGTTGCTAGGGTATGTGGAAAGTTATAGCAAACCAGACTTTTACATGTGGGGAATTATCTTTGAAGATAATCTTATTGGTTACATTTGCGGAAATGAAATAAATGAAGAAATTAGGAGTATTTGTGTTGGATATTGTATTACTAAGTCGTATTGGAATAAGGGAATAACTACCGAAGCTACACAAGCAGTTATTAATTATTTTTTCTCTATGGGTTTTAATAGAGTTTTTTCATATCATAATCCACTTAATCCAGCAAGCGGAAAGGTTATGCAAAAATGTGGAATGAAATTTGAAGGAAGAATACGAGGTAGTTCATTTTTGGCAGGAGAAATTTGTGATTGTATGCAATATTCTATTTTAAAATCGGATATCGAATAGGATTTAATATCTAATAAACATACTCATCATAGTCATCATAGCGGAGGGATAACATGAAAAAAGTATTTGTTCTGATTACCGGATTCACCCCTTTTTTAATAGGGTATGGTCTGAATCTAATTGTTTTAAAATCTGGCTCCGAAGTTGCTTTCGTATTTGATATTTATACCATTATGTTCTTTCTGTTTTGGGGGTTAATGGGTTTTGTATTTTCTAAGTTTACAAGTTCTAACGTATACACGCTTGTCATTTGCCACCTCCCAGCACTGTTGGTTTTGCTTCTTATATTAATCCAGGAATTAATTAATAAACAGTATTGGCACAATTATTTAGGAGTTGTTACACAATTTTTCTATTTACCGACGATAAGAATTAGCTTCAAAATTACAGGACTTTTATCAATGCACAAAATGTGGGAAACATACATAATCTCTTTTCTTTTGATGATAGCAGTATTCTATTTGGGAGGTTTTATTAGAAATAAAGTTGATATGGCAAAGAGCAGGTTATAAATATTAAGTATATTAATGGAGGAAATAAAACATGGGATATTCACCCTCACCCTTTGGCGGATTCGAAATTATGTTTAGCATCGTAGCAGTAATCATAATCATTGTATTTATATTTGTTTTTGGTACAATTATTATAAGTTCAATACATGGAATTAAAAAATGGAAAAGAAATAATGAGTCACCGATTCTTACCGTTGATGCGACTGTTGTAGCTAAGCGGTCGGATGTCAATTATTATCATAATAACGCAGGAACAGATGATATGCATCATAGTTCATCATCAACTACATATTATGTAACATTTGAGGTGGCCAGTGGCGACCGAATAGAATTTGTAACCATTGATACTGAATATGGATTACTTGTAGAACATGATATGGGGAAGCTGACATTTCAAGGCACACGTTATTTGGGATTTGTGCGCGGAAATAGAGCAAATGTATTTGAATGATGTTATAGTGAGTAGTAGAAATATAGAAAAATGGATTGGTTCAAAGTGTTTACGGCTGTACGAAAGCATTTGTGGATCCAGATGAAGAACCCTATCATTATTATCTAAAATTGGATTTGAACGAATTGAATATGCACGATTCTACTAGAAGACATTCTGAAGACAGAACATTACTTATACTAAGGAGATAGACTAATGAAAAAAGGTAAAATTATTTTTCTAAATGGAGTGGCAAGCGCAGGAAAAACATCGTTGGCAAAGACGTTACAATCACGATTGAGTGAACCCTATTATTGGCTTAATGTCGATGCTTTTATTACCTTTTCGGCTGAAAATCCTATGGAACATAACCCTTCGACCTATTTTGAAGAAGGTAAGGACCCCGTATCGTTATATCCCCATATTATTAAACTTTATTCAGACTTGGGGGTTAACGTGATTGCTGACGCCGCTTTTACGAAAGGACAGGGGCGGAATTTGTTTTTAGCACTTGAAACATTGGAAAAATGCATTGAAATGCTACATGAATACCCGTTATTGTATGTCCATGTAACTTGCCCTTTAGAAGAAATGCGCCGCAGGGAAGAAGAACGTGGTTATCGTAATATTGGACAGAGTGAAGATCAACTTATGGAGATAAACCCTTATGATATATATGATATAACTGTTGACACCTTCCAGAATACCAAAGAAGAATGTGCAGATAAAATCATCGAATTATTGGAAGAACCGGAGAAACATACAGCCTTTAGAACTCTCAGGTACAACGCGAAAATGATTAGTCTACTTATAAATTACTTTGGAATTTAAATATTCTTTAGGGAGGAAAAATGAAAAGGAAGAGGAATAGTTTAAAAGGGGCAATCATATTTTTGATAATCATCGGGATACTATTCGGAGGATTTTACATATATACCTTAGATTACTACAAGGCTGATGTTACGGCTATCGAAGAACTTGATACACCTACTGTGAGAATTGAAAGCGATGATCAGCTGACCTTTTTTTATCCTGATGAAAGCTCCGATCTAAACACAGCTTTTATTTTTTATCCTGGTGGCAAGGTAGAATCTACTGCCTACTCCCCTCTTCTTGTGAGACTTGCCCAAAAAGGTATCACCTGTATTCTTGTGAAAATGCCTTTTAATCTTGCGGTATTTAATATTAATGCTGCAGACAAGATTTTTCAAGATTTACCTGAAATAAGAAATTGGTATATCGGTGGTCATTCTTTAGGTGGCGCTATGGCAAGCAGTTATGCTAGTGAGAATAGTGAGAGTATGAAAGGTCTTATTTTATTGGCTGCTTATCCTGTAGAAGACATATCTATGCCTGTTCTTGCAGTTTACGGCAGTAACGATGGTGTTCTCGATATCGTAAAGCTTCAGAATATAAAAAGCATAGTTAAAATTGAAGGAGGCAATCATGCTTACTTCGGTAATTATGGAGAGCAGGATGGAGATGGTACTGCAACGATTACGAGAGAAGAACAGCAAGAAGAAACAGTAACAGCAATTATTGATTTTGTTGACAGCAACCAGTAATAAATATTATGATTATTGGTTCGTTACTTGAGTATCGCATATAGGTTAGTAGTAAGCAAGCGAATAGGATTGGAGAGCAAACAATGATAACCGTAACATTTTGTAATCATAACGAAATCCAGGACGAGCTATTAAAATTTGCTGTTATTGCAGCAAGGTATCAGGATAAGTGGATTTTCTGCCGTCATAAGGAACGTATTACTTGGGAGATTCCCGGTGGTCATCGTGAAGCCGGTGAGAATATTCTTGGCACTGCAAAGCGCGAGCTATACGAGGAGACGGGTGCAATCGATTTTGAGATAAAGCCTGTCTGTGTATACAGCGTAACTAAGGAGGGACAAACCACCTACGGAAAGCTGTTTTACGCAGATGTCAAAACCCTTGGAGAGCTACCGCCGGAGATGGAAATAGACGAAGTAATCCTGTCCGAGACGTTGCAAAAGGAGCTTACCTATCCGGAAATTCAACCGTATCTGTATGAGTACATACAAGGATGGCTGAATTTGCAGAGCAACCCGGATGAGATATGGGATATATATGATGAAAACAGACATCCAACAGGACGAACTCATCGCCGTGGCGATGTATTGCCGAAAGGTGAGTATCATATTGTTGTGCATGTGTGGCTGAAAAATAGCAAGGGTGAGTATCTTATTACGAAACGCACTCCTAATAAGGGATTTCCGAATTTGTGGGAGTGCACCGGTGGCTCAGCACTTTCGGGAGATAATAGTCTCACCGCGGCTATCCGCGAAGTCAAAGAAGAAACAGGATTGATTGTATTACCTGAAAATGGTAAATGTATAATGAGCGTCAGGCAAGAAAACTCCTTCGCTGACATATGGCTTTTCAACCAAGATTTTGATATAAAGGATGTAGTCTATCAGCCAAAGGAAACTTGTGGAGCAAAATATGCCACTATGGATGAAATCCTAGCAATGAATAAAGCAGGAACACTCGTACCGTTCTCGTACTTGGATGAATTTTTTAGGAAGGATATCGGTTAACATTTATAGTCAAAGCAAAAATACTATGAGCATTGGGCCGACTTCCCATTATGTTATTAAGTTGTCAGAACCAAGATAATGAGAAAAACAAAATGGTATCTAAAGAATGGAGAAAAGCCATGTTTTATATGCGAACAGCACTGATCAATATAAAACGTTATAAAAGTAAAAGCATACTAAATCTTCTTATCTGTATTGTGTTGGTTGTTTTGTTGAATCTATTCATTGGCAGTCTTGAAAGCAATAGAAAACAATTGGCGAATGTGTCGGAAGCTATATCGATTCATTCACAAATCAGCAATCTGAACGGTACGCAGCAGACTGGTCTAGTTATACGGGAACCCATAGTAGATGCTATCTTACAATCCAAATACATAACGAATCCGGCGATTAGTGTGGTACTAACAGCCGGGCAAGGAGAATTCCCAAAGGAAAATCTGAGAGCCCACATGACAATCGATGCGGCCGGAATTAATAATATAGAAGCCATAAGTGGAATATCAGAACAAGATGTCACGTTAGCCTCGGGCACTTCTATGAATTTTCTTCAATCGAATACACCAACCTGCCTTGTAGAGGAAGGTTTTTTAAGTGAGAACAATTGGAAGATCGGACAAACCATCACATTATCCATATATTATGATTATATGGATCAGGATTATCGATATATGATGCAGCAATTAGCAACAGAAGAGTTTTATATCGCGGGTAGTATAATGTCTATGGATGGTGACTACATTCCACAGGTTATCGTCCCGTTTCAATGGGCGAGAGAAGCTTTCCGCGAAAATGATATTCCTTTTGTAGCTAATGCCGCTTCCTTCAATATTAAGCATCCGCAGCAAATCAATGAATTTAAGAAGGAGATGAAGGAGGAGTTGCATTTGCTGGAAATTAATCCTGCCAGTGATTCTTCTTATGCCGGCAATGCTTTGGTAGTCAATGATGAGACCTTTATTCTCTCAGCCTCCAAAATACAGAATAACATTGGTATATTAACAGGTTTCCTGCCATTCATTTTGCTCATTATCGTATTCATAGGATATATCACATCCTTCCTACTAATACAAAACAGGCGGGGGCAATATGCTACCATGCGTTCTCTGGGAGTGAGCGGACGCATGTGTTTTGTTACCTTCTTCATGGAAAGTATGATGATTGAGGTGGTCGGCGGAACCATAGGAGTATTCGTTTCTTTCCTTCTGACCGAGCAGAATAGAGGCATACTGATTATTACCTTTGCATTTTTTCTACTTTGTTATATCTTTGGAACTGCAGGAGCGCTGGGACAACTGGACAGGATTAGTGTCATGAAGTCTTTGTCACAAAAAGATTAAGGAGGGAAGAACAAATGGAAATATTACGAGCAGAACAAGTACATTATTCGTATCAGACGAAGTATCAAACAATAGAAGCGGTCAGAGGAGTGTCTTACTCCTTCGAAACTGGAAATATGTATGCAATCGTTGGTGAATCCGGGTCCGGGAAAAGTACATTCTTATCCTTACTTGCAGGACTGGACTTGCCGACAAAGGGAAATGTCTATGTAGAAGGAGAGGATATGGCGGTTCTTAATCGAGATAGTTACCGTAGAGAGAAAGCATCGGTAGTCTATCAATCCTTCAATCTGTTTCCGCTTCTGACTGCCCAGGAAAATGTCATGTTTCCGATAGAATTAAAAGGAACGGGGAAACGGGAGGCAGCGAAGAAAGCCGCAGAACTTATCGAGCGTGTTGGTCTACGCGAACAGGTATTATATCAATTTCCTCAGATGATGAGCGGCGGGGAACAGCAAAGGTTAGCGATTGCCCGTGCTATGGCAGCAGGAGGAAAAATTATTCTGGCAGACGAACCGACTGGGAATCTAGACTCTGAAAATCAACAAAACATTGTTCAATTATTAAAGGAAGCAGCACATACCATGGAGTTTGCGGTAATTGTAATAACGCATAACCCGGAAGTGGCAGCGGAAGCAGATTATGTACTAAGAATGAGAGATGGAAAGCTGATCAATTAGGAGGATTCTATGTTACTTCGAAATAGTATAAAGCAAATAATGCGTACTCCTGTTAAAACAATATTATTTTTACTGCTAGTGACATTTGCAGCTGCATTGTCAACCGTGGGAATTAATCTATGGCAGATGAGCAATTCTAATATGAATGATTTTGAAAAGGTATTTACCACGATCGGAACGATCGAACAGAAGAAATCAGTGCTGAATAAAATGGAACAATGGGATGCGATGGAGCAGACTTCAAGGTATTATTATGGATCTAAGTATAATCCTCCGATACCGCTATCCGTCTTAGATTTTGATGGTGCAAATTATATACAAAAGACTGAGAAGAGGCCATTCTATGGAGCATATCTACCGGATTATCAGCTGTTTCCCCCGGATAGAAATGGGGGAAGGGGAGTAATAATTGTGGAATTTACAGTGAACGAAGACTGTGTTCCGGATCACAAGATCGAAATTAATATAGAAAAGCAAATCTATACCAAATATCGGTTTAATACTACCACTGTATGGTTTTGCGACAGATATAATCCTAATCCGGATCAATTGTATGCAGGGAAAACATATGTTATGGCGATGTTGGAAACCCCATACAGGACGAATGACACTTCCTATGGATATGTATATACACCGATTGAGATGATTGGTTCCTGGCAATATTCAGAGGAAGGTGAGGTGCTTCCGGATGAAATGCAAGGTATTCTATATGAGGAGGTTACAGAGGGTTTCTATGAAACAGAACACGGAAAACGTTGGTTAAACCTGGTTGAATGCATGGAGCTCCCATATCATACGATTCCGGTTACTGCGACGAATAGTACTAATCTGCTGATGCCGTTTTATAGCGGAACGTCGTATATCATAACAGGCGAGGATATCAGCGAAGAAGAATATGCACACGGTGACAAGGTGTGTTTAGTATCCAACAGCTTTGCAAGGATTAACAATCTGGTGGTAGGGGATAAGATAATGTTACCGTTGTATTATGCCAACTACCGAGATTCTGCCGGTGGAGCATATAGAACAAGCGAAGTATGGGCAGGTTTTAATATGTTAAATGCAAAGGGAGAACCGTATCCGGTGTTCTATGAAGCGGAATATACGATAGTCGGATTAGTCATGACCGTAGGTGGAGGCTCAAGCGGATATACTATGGCTAAAAATGAAGTTATAATCCCTACTAAGTCTATTCAAGCGAGTGACAAAGATAATATTGTTGCATATGGCCCAATGATGGGATATACCACTTCTTTTCAGATACCAAACGGTTCGATGAAGGAATATAAAGAGGCATTTCAAAAACTGGGGTTGGATGAACTGGAGCTTAGACTATATGATAAGGGATACACTGAGCTGAGAGCAGGACTGGATAATATAAGAAGCATGGCTTTTATATTATTAGCTGCAGGTGTGATCGCCACCGTATTGATCCTTGTATTCTTTTGCAATCTATTTATAACAAAGCAGAAGAAACGTACGGCGATAGAACGTTCCCTGGGAATGAGTAAATGGAAGTGTACACAATCTATGATCAGTGGCATTCTATTGATTGTATTGTTTGGTAGCTTAATTGGAAGCCTGATGGGTTATTTGCTCACGAGTACGATGGCTAATGTAGTAAGTGGAAGTTCCAGCTATGACCTTACCTATACGATTGGCTCTGTCCGTAACAGCGTAGGAGGGGAGACAGTAGCGGAATATGCATATCCTGCATTTTCATTTTCTGCGATTACGTGTGCAATTATCATACTATTTGCATTCATGCTAGCTTTGGCTGTTATAGCAAACAATTTAAGGTATGAGCCACTGGAGTTGTTATCGGAGAAGACGGAATGAAAGCAGGAATCCCAGGTTACGAAACGATTAACATTGTTTGTTGTATGAGAAAGGTGGGTACATGAATGCATTTCTGACAGTAATACCATTTTTACTTATTCGGTTCGGACTGTTAAGTATATTAGACAAGGAGGCAGTAAAACGTGCAGCGTTCTTCGCTCCACTGGTTGGGAGAGAAAAGGTGGCATATTGGTTCTATCAGATTTCAACCCTTCTGATTTTTGTATCTTTGTGCTTTCTCAAGACAACGACTGATCCATACTGGCTATATGCTGGTTTAGCGATCTATGGATTAGGAGTCTTGTTGTGTCTTGTGACTGTAATAAACTTCGCTCAACCTTTGGAGAATGGGATCAATCTGAAAGGGCTCTACCGAATTTCCCGCAATCCCATGTATCTGGCTTATTTTATTTATTTTTTGGGCTGCGTGGTGCTTACTCAGTCATTACTATTACTTGTAATACTATTGGTTTTTCAGATATCTTCGCATTGGATTATCCTATCGGAAGAAAGATGGTGCGTAAAGCAATTTGGGGATGAGTACATAGATTATATGAAGCGAGTAAGGCGTTATATTTAGAAATTTATTAGTTATTTTTTGAATGAGCAATTTCCGGTAGATGTTTATTAGTATCCCCTACAATCATAGAAATTAAGTTTTCCCGGGCAAAGGGATTGATCCCACAAATGTTTGAAGGTAATCTTATTCTTAAATCGTTATATCTTCATGGGAAGTCTGTTTTGGATCAATGCTAACATTATATAGTAAGGTATTGCATAGGGAAGGGTATGGATAGGACAAATGGAAATTAGATTAATCGGTGAGGGGAACACCGCAGAGGTATATTCTTGGAATGAGGGACAGATACTTAAGTTGTTTCGTAAGGAGTTTCCGTTCAGTGGAATTGAGAAGGAATATAAGGTCAGTAGAGAAGTAGAGAGTCTTGGTCTTCCTATTCCTAAAGTGGGAGAGATGGTTGACTATGATGGCAGGACGGGTATTATATATGAGAGAATTATGGGAGAGTCGATGCTTAAGTTAATCACTACGAAGCCCTGGACTGCAGGAAGATATGCCAAACAACTGGCTAAGCTACAGTATGAGATGCATCAGTGTGAAGCAAACGGCATCAATAGCTATAAGGAATCGCTGGAATGGAATATCCGCCGCACAGGTGCATTGACGGAGGATACGAAGCAAGCAATTCTTATAATTATGGAGCAGTTGCCGGAGGAGAACTATCTTTGTCATGGAGATTTTCATCCGGGGAATATACTTAAGACCTCCGACAATTATATTATTCTGGATTGGATGACCGCAGCCAGTGGAAGCCCCTGCATGGATGTCGCACGAACGGTCTTGTTGCTTAAGGATGCTATCCTACCGGGTAATATACCGCAGGTAGCGCGGATAGCGATAAATTGTATGAGGCATTATCTGGTGCGCAGTTACCTTAAGACGTATCGAAAGTTATCCGGACTTGACCAAGAGGAGATCGAGCGTTGGAGACTCCCTATCATAGCGGCACGGCTTACGGAATGGATCTCGGAGGCTGAGAAGAATGCACTGATTAACGAAATTGAGGAAGCACTAAAAAGTCAGCAGGACAGCTGATTATATGTAAAAGTGACAGAAGATAGGTGGGACATGAGAAGAATATTAAC
>JAQZBA010000133.1 GCA_029239365.1 Herbinix sp.
ATCCAGACGCAAAGGAATTTCCGTGTAACAGTTGCGACAATACACTTAATCATTGGGAGCAGGAGATTGATAAGCCCGATCAAGGTGAAGCTCTTCCATGTGATACCTGTGGTAGAGAAATTCAAGGATGCTGTGATTATCCAAATACCGAAGATAATTATTGTGTTAATGGAGATAAGTGGCAACCGATTGAGCCGGAACCAGTTGAAACCATAGAAGCTGATATCATCCAGACGGTACCGGAATCAGACGAAGAGGATGAGCCCGAGGTAATAGATCCAGAGTATTACTCTTACCATGATGTAAATACCGAAATCGATAAACTAACAGAATACATTGAAGCCTTCCGCAAAAATAATGATACGGTACCTGGCAGAAGAAAAGCGAAAATGCGGTATGATGCGATTATTCTGCTCGATAAGGAAATGCGTAAGCCTCAGGTAATCGAAGAGCCTAAGCCGGTACAGCCAGAGCTGCCAATCCTTAAAAACAATGATCAGCGGAAAGAGTGGGCTGAGAATTATAAGACCTGGGGTGAATGGTATTACGAACAGCATGTTGATTGCTATTATTACAAATATGATTTTCCTAACGGTGACAGGCTTGTAGTTGAGGAATACCGAGAAAGGGAACTTTACTGGAAAGCCGGTACCCATGATGAGCAGCATTATCATCTTCTCCAAAAGAATAAAGAGGCATATGGAAGTAAGAGAACGTACGAAAAGAAGTATGACCACACTACATCCAGTATGTCTGAAATAACTGATTATCTGAAAGATCTTCAGAAGAAATGAGGCGCCTATGGATTACGATAAGAAACTAATTCTTAAGGCAGTCAATAAACGCTGTGATGTCTGCAAGGATTTTATAACCGAGGACGAAGCGAACAATTGTGAATTTTATTATTCCCGGACCAGCGGCAATCGAGATATCTTCGTACATATAAAGTGTTGGCTTAAGGCTTGGACCGGGGGGGTAATGATGAAAATTAAATTAATCGTCACATGGTATGACATATGGATTGGTATTTTCATTGACAGAACTAAAAAAGCTGTATACATATTTCTGGTACCATGCATCGGAATCAAAATAAGTAAGGAGGTAAGTTAGATGCAAAATACATTAGGAGATTTAAACAATCATCTATTCGCCCAATTAGAAAGGTTGAATGATGAAGAATTAAAAGGCGATGCATTGCAAGAAGAAATAACTAGGGCGAAAGCAATTAATGATGTAGCATCAAGGATAATTGCTAACGGATCCTTAGTACTGCAAGCAAAGAAACTTCAAGATGACCGAATGAATGCAGATGTTAAAATCCCTAAGATGCTGGAGGGATGATATGAGATACTCCAAAGAAGTTAACAGATTTATAGCTGATAATGTTGCCGGAAGGCGGACATCGGAATTGGCCGATCTGGTTAATTCCAAACTAGGAACAGACTTTACTGAATCAAAAATGCGTTCATATATGAAAAACCATGATTTGAAAAATGGGCTCCCAACAAGGATTAAAGGAGAGGGATATTCTTATCCCGAGAATGTCAGAACCTTTGTCATGGAACATTACGTTGGTACCGGACATCAGTCTATGGCTGACATGTTGAATGATGCATTTGGAACGAACTACACCAAGGAACAGATTAAAGGATGCTATGCGAGGTATAAGCTGGATAGCGGTCTGACTGGGCAATATCATAAAGGCAATGTACCCTTCAATAAAGGTAAAAAGAAGTATTGGATAGGTGGTGAAGAAACGCAGTTCAAGAAAGGAAGCATACCGCCCAACCGTTTACCGATCGGATCTGAGAGGATTGACTCAAAGGATGGATATATTTACGTAAAGATACAGGACGGGCACCTTAATAAAAACTGGAAGCAAAAACATGTACTGATTTGGGAAGAACATAACGGTCCCGTACCGAAGGGTCATGCGATTATTTTCGGAGATGGTAACAAGCTTAATATGGATCCTGGCAATCTCATTATTGTAACTCGTGCCCAGTTAGCAACGCTTAACCATCTTAAACTCATTCAGAAAGACGCAGATCTTACCCGGATCGGAATAACCATAGCTGACATAGCATCAAAAGCAAATCAGAGGAGGAAGAGGGTATGAGAACATTATTAAGATATCCTGGAAGCAAGCAACGTATAGCTCCATGGATAATCGAAAATATGCCGGTACATCACAGCTATTTGGAACCATATGCCGGAGGGATCGCAGTGCTGCTTAACAAAGAACCTTCCAGAATAGAAACTATCAACGATCTGGATGATGATGTCGTAAATCTCTTCCGGGTGATCCGGACAAAGAAGGACGAGCTAATCGAAAAAATAGTATATACACCGTATGCGAGGACGGAATATAACGAAGCCTTTCCGGAAAACTCCGATACTTTATCGGATGTCGAGAGAGCAAAGAACTTTCTTATTCGGTCTGGAATGGGACATGGCTTCCGGCTATGCGAAAAATGTGGATGGAAGAAAGATGTATACGGTCGAGAAGCAGCATATGCGGTCCGGTACTGGAATGACCTTCCTGAAGTTATAACGGCTGTAGCTCAGCGGCTGAAGATGGTGCAGATAGAACATAAACCGGCGATTGATCTGATCAAGGCATTTAACCATTCCAACGTTCTGATTTATGGAGACCCGCCGTATGTGTTGTCTACCCGGTCAAGGAAGCAATACCGCCATGAAATGACTGATCAGGATCATGTTGAATTACTCGAGACGCTTTTGTTACATACCGGTCCGGTGATGTTATCAGGGTATGAGAATGAGATTTATAATATGTACCTGAAGGACTGGAGAAAGATAAGCACTCCGGCCAGAGCTGAAAATTCGCTGCCACGGACCGAAGTGCTATGGATGAATTATTAGCATGAAAAAGAAAGGGCTGTCCTATTACAGACAGCCCATCTTAAAAAAGACTTAATCATACCAAACGGAATAATTTTCTATGTACATAAAAGGAACTCCGATATTTGTAACCTCTATTATATAAGTTCCAGATTGAGCAAATACGGGAGTTTCTGCATAGAATGAACCGTTATCAGCTATTCCTTCTACTACAAGACTAAAAGTTGGAGTAGTTCTATATATGCGATATCTAAGCTGACCATTAAATGAGGTGTTGCAAGCTACGTGTAAACGAGTATTTTCAGCGGTTACGAATAGTCCATCAAATATATTATTTGATAAGTTTGCTGAAAAGCCAGGACGTATTTCAAGAGGTGATGGTTGATACTCAAAAGACTTATAATAGCCGTAATCGGCTACACAAACCGCTTGAGAAGCAGCTAGTGCGGTAGATGGAGCACTTACTAGTGTTACGAGAAAAACAAGTACTGCAATTCTTTTTAACATTTTACTCATTGTAATTACCACCTTTCTTTTTGACTCTTATAAAAGAGCATATGATTGATGACTACGTTACAACAAAATAATACATAATTTTACAGCATTATACAAGTAAATATATACCAAATATGATTGTAAGAAATATACAAATATATAAAAAAATGTAAATGTTTGTCGAATAAACAAAGTACTAAAAGTAAACTATTAACCTATAACCCACTTAGTATTAATCACATCAAAGCATAACACTATGTCATTCCGGTACCCGTAAGCAAAATAGGTACAATAAAATGTCTTAACCATATGCTTTTCCTTAATAGCCTTAATAGTATCTACTTTAAATTTAAAGATCTCGCTGTTATCATCTTCAACGCAAAAATACCTCGGGACGAGATCTCCGATAGTATTAAATGCTGCTATTACAGCTACTGGATGGCCTTGGGGATGGCGAATGATAGGACTGTGGTCGGGTTTTAAGAATGGCATAATGTTCAAGCTCCTTTGAGAATTAGTATACCTATTAAATCACATACATAGGACATAGTATGTCAGAATGCAATAAGTTATTATTTACCAACTGTAGAATGGAGATAAGAAAGATGAAATTAATATATACATTTGATATCGATGAAGATATCTGTATGATCGAAGGCCTGCATGATGATCTGGACAGTATGGTCGCGACGGCAGGATTTGAGGTTGTAAAGAGTGCATTAGTTTCTCCGAATGAGATGTCGGAGCATGATAATAAGGAGGAAAGATGATGAACAGTAAGGAATTATTAGAGCAGGCAAATGAAAGAGCTGGTAAATTAAGAACCATATCTTCTGAACTTAAAAATGTTGAGGATACCATCGATGCAGCTCAAGATGGAGTAATCTCTGTTTTACACTGTGGTATGTATACATATCTAATAAATATTTTAGACAAATCCAAGATGGATGATATATCAAGCGTAATAAAAGCCAATCTGATTATGTTAAGAAATGAGAAAACCGAAGAGCTAGAGAAGCTTCTTGGGATCCGAAAGCAGGAAACCTCATTTCCAACCTATCAGGAAACATTGCAACTAATACAGGAGAGGGAACAGTCAGCAAAGAAGGATACTGATCCGGTCGAGGAGAAGCTAACCGAGATCCCACAGGAGGAAGCCAAGAAGATTGAGGACAAGCCGACACTGAACATTGAGGATGTCCGGAGAATGTACCAAGATGAAGGTAAATCTCAGACCGATATAGCTGATTATTTTGGAGTATCAAAGTCGGCAGTAAACAATTTTATTTACTTGAATCACCTTGCTAGGAAAAAGACAAAAAACGATGGGTTTCTGGATTCAAAGGTTGAAGCTAAAACCAAAAAGGAGCGTCCCTGACAACTGGGCTTGGACAGGAGAAGGACAAAGTACAAAGTTAAGTCCATCGGAGCTTAGGTCTCATGGCAAGGATGTAAATCATGAAGTATGCAACGTGTGTGGAAAGGACGTTTATTTTACTAGTGCGATGCTTAGATCTGATTATGTCTATAAGGTTAGCGTAAAAGGTAAGACAAAATATGCTTGTGGATACAGTCATTATTTACAGATAAAAGGACGGTGATAGGGTGCCGAATAAAAGAGACTTGAGCTTACATAAATATGAAATTGAAACGGATTTGTACCGGGAACTGTTTTACTTTTGCAAGAGATACCAAAGCCGAGAAGATGAAGCTAGAAGCCTATATGGATTATCAGAAGTGTGCCAAGATGGTATGCCAAAAGGGAACGAAACTGGAGATCAGACAGCAAACAAAGCCATGCAAATAAATAAGTTGAGAGCAGACAATGAGCTGATAGAGCAGACAGCTATTGAAGCTGATCCATATATTTATCAGTACATCGTAAAAAATGTTACCCTTGGAATTACGTATGAATACATGAATGTGCCATGTGGTAGACGACAGTTTTACGAGAAGAGGAGATTGTTTTTTAAATTACTTTCTGAAAAGAGGTAACACAAGGGACGTTCTAATTGATAAAATAGATATCGTAGAAGGTTGCAAGAAAACCTCCGTTGGCTGTACGGTGTCAAAGCTGGCAGCTGATTTCCGTCATGGGATCCCCCAATAATTATACTCCCCAAAAAGGTATTCGGAATTATCACCGGGTGCCTTTTGTATTACAATATTGTTCTAATTATCACAATATTCACATTTAGTAGTATTATAATAATATTATTATTATTGATTTATGTATAATAAAAAATTAAAAGTAAATAATATAGAAAATATTGTATAATAAGGAGAGATATGGTAAAATATGATAAATAGGAAGCAAGAAAGGTGGTCACTAATGAAGAATAATGAGCTTAAAGCTTTTAATGATGATGACATAGTAAAATTACTCAAATCGCTACAAGTTTATGACGATGTAATAAGTGGTAATAAGAATTGCATTTATTGCAATGAAAAGATGTCATTAATTAATATTGATGCGATTTTACCAATAGATCATAGAGTTGAATTCTCGTGTTCAGATAGTGAGTGTCATAATAAATTACTTGTTCGAGTGGGGGGATAACTATGTCTTTAGAGGATATAAAGGGGATATCAGGGATTATTGGAATACCATTAACAGCTTTAATTGTGGTAATAGCATGTTTATTCAACTTAGATAAATTGTACATGTTAGCCGGGACTTTACAAAAGCTATTTGTAGGAGTATCGAAAACAGCCAGAAAAGGAACGGTATCCAACTCCATTAAGGGGCGAGTGATAAAGGCAACTAAAATGGTAAAGTCTCTTGACGTTGATGTTATGATTCCTGATTTTAAAATACAATGGGTAAAAGAAGAAAGCGTGGAGTCTTTTATTAATAAAAATCAAGCAATTATACGATTAGAATATAAATCAAATCCTCATAAAAATTTTGTAACGGCCGTAACAGCTTTTGTTGATGTGGGATTATTACCAAAAGCTAAAAAATATGTAAACAAAGAAATTATCAAAGCATCAAGATTAGCAGTATGTAGAGATATAATTTTAAAAGGTGATAGTGAAGCATTGGATTATTTTGATGATAATATATTGGATCCTTTAAAAAATGAGAGTGAAGAAGTAAGAGATTTATTGAATGATATAAAAACGCTTGATGGTAATGGAATGTTTTATCAAATACTTTTAAATGAATATTCAAAATCAGCAAGACAACTATATCCTGAAGAAATTGGTGATCAATGTTTTACATATGAGACCAGCGAATTTTTGCGATTTCTACATAATATTGCAACAGGCAGTGTCACAGATGTTAGTGAATTTTATTTTAATCGAAACTATTTTAAAATACGTATATTCCTAACAGCTAACTCAATAACATATAAATTTAATGGTACGAAAGTTTATTTAAAACATTTATTTAAATCTATTGATGATGGAATCGAGACTATTTATTTATTTGGATTAGGGAAAAAGGCAGCAATCGCTAAAGAAATTACTGAGGAAGCAATACAAAAAGACTTTCGAATTGCAAAAATAATTCCTCATGAATATAGACATAGAAACTATGAAAGCGGCAGAAGTGTTAAGGGTGTATGTTTTGAAATTAATGTATATAAAAATAGTGAAGAATCGGACGTTGCAGTTTGATGTTATAGTTGACATTTAACATCGCAGCAAGTTATATATATAATAGCATCCTTCGGGGTGCTTTTTTATGCAGCAAATATCAGAGCCAATAAGCCATTATGATAATTCAAAGACCTCCAAGAGCGGAGGCTGGCATCCAGATTAATTTCTGGATGCTATTTTATAAATTGCTATAGCATGTATATATAAACAAAAAATGCACAAAATAATAGCACTCTGAAACAGAAAGGGAGTGATATTGTGCATTATTATTGTTAACATTGACCTCTTGCTGAATTTGCAATTAATTATATATGCATCACCATATATTTTTAACATCATACGCAAACACAACAGGAGGTCTTAAAAAATCATTCCGGGTTACCTGCCCGTATTTTCAATATTATTATTGAGCAGGTAGCTCAGAATTATACACTAATAAATAATAATATGTAACTATAGATTAAGGAACCAAAACTAACTTGGTTCTTTTTTTATTCTAAAAAGGTAGGTGAGCATTAATGTTAACCGATAAACAAAAGTTATTTGCAGATGAATATCTAATAGACCTTAATGCCACTAGAGCATATAAGGCTATATATAAGAATGTAAAGAGCGATGAAGTAGCTAAAGCAGCTGCAAGTAGATTGTTAACTAATGTTAACGTTGCAAAGTATATTGAAGAACGCATGAAGGACCGTGAAAAACGTACTGAGATCACTCAAGATATGGTTCTAAAGGAGTTGGCTGCAATAGCATTTACTAATGGATCAGACTTCTCCCAAGTTGTGGATGAGCCAATGATTCTGAATGGGCAGTATGTAATGGATCCTGATACTGGCAAATTGAAGACATGGGAAACAGTAAAGATTACTCCGACTGATAGGCTTCCTGAAGAGAAGAAGAAAGCCATCGCCGGTATAAAGATGGGGAAGAACGGTATTGAGGTTAGTACGTGCGATAAGGTTAGGGCTCTGGAGCTTCTTGGCAAACATCTGGGTATGTTCACAGATAATATTAAACTAAGAGGTGATGCGAATACTGAAATCACAATAAAAATTGGTGGTGAGGACTATGGCGATTAACCTCGATATAGATCCAAAGGTATTCAATGAAATATATTTAAAATATCAATTTCATAATAACAACCGTTATCAGATTTACTTTGGAGGATCATCTTCGGGTAAGTCTTTTTCTTTGGCCCAAAGAACTGTATTAGATGTTTTGGGAGGTAAACGAAATTACTTAGTTGTAAGAAATGTTCAATCAACGATAAAGCGTTCTTGCTTAAACGAGATTACTAAAGCCATAAACGCCTTTAATCTCCGGGAGTATTTTGACATCAATAAAACAGATATGATAATCACCTGTAATCTAAATGATATGCAGATCCTTTTCTGCGGTCTGGATGATGTTGAAAAGGTAAAGTCGATTACTCCCAAAAAAGGTGTTATCACTGATATATGGGTGGAGGAAGCTACTGAGTGCGAACGTAGCGATATTAAGCAGCTAGACAAACGTCTCAGAGGGCGGTCGGAGGTAATTAAGCGGCTTACATTAAGCTTTAATCCTATATTGAAGGATCATTGGATATATGAAGAGTACTTCGGTATCTGGGAAGATGATAAGCAGTATATCGAGAAGGATAATACTTCAATTCTTAAGACGACATACAAAGACAACCACTTCCTTACTCCAGATGATATAGCAGCACTTGAGAATGAGACAGATAAATACTACTACGAGGTTTATACCTTGGGTAACTGGGGAACTCTTGGAGCGGTTATCTTTAAGAATTGGAGAGTTGAAGATTTCTCCGATATTGAGCCGACGTTTGATAACTATCGTCATGGTATTGATTGGGGATTCGCTGAGGATCCATTTGCTTATATCAAGTCTCATTACGATAAGATGCGGAAACGTCTGTATATCTGTGATGAAATAGAGGCAGTTGATTTACTCAATAGCCAATCAGCTCCAATGGTTAAAGAGAAGGCTGGTAGAGACAGAGTTACTTGTGATTGCGCAGAGCCTAAGTCAGTTGCAGAGTATAAAACGCTAGGTATTAATGCCAAGGGAGCTAAAAAGGGACAAGGCAGCGTTGAGTACGGCATTAAGTTCCTACAAGGTCTTGAAATTATTGTCCATCCAAGGTGTAAATGTTTCAAAACAGAGATAAATAAATACAAGTATAAAGAAGATAAAAACGGCAATGTGCTTCCTGTCCCGGTGGATAAAGATAACCATTTGATTGATGGACTTAGGTATTCGTTAGAAGACGATATGAAGCAGGCAAGTGTTAAAGTATTCAAATAGCGAGGTGAGAGACGTGGAATTTATTAATAATATCAATGAGCTGACTACTCCGGAATTAATCAAGATCTATATCGATGAGTTTGAGGCATCCAAAGAGCGCAAGCTCATGATCAAAGGTGATAATTATTACCGGGTTGAGAACGATATCCTTAACCGGCAAATGATCCGTTACGAGAATGAGAAGCCAGTACCGGATGAAACTAAGACCAATCACAAACTGGCTCATGGGTTTATGCATGAG
>JAQZBA010000134.1 GCA_029239365.1 Herbinix sp.
TAAAAGTCAAAGCATTGGAAATAAGAACTCCAGCGACAGTAATACCACTTGCAAGATTTACCACTGCTAAATTATCATTTAGTGTAGTGATAGAATTCGCTAAACTGTAGTTTCATCCATCAAACTAAGACCTAAAAGGTCTATCTTAAATAACGAAAGGAGAGTTTTTATGGAAATAATCAAAATTAACAATAAGACATTTGAACTGATACCGATGGGGATAGTCCAGTCGGAAAAGAGGCGGACATTTACCATTGTATCCGGATTGCCTTTTGCCGATATAGAGGCAGCTTTTTCTGATGTATCCAGTATTCAGCATTTTTCAGAAAGCGGAGAACTACTGGTATCATACATGGATGGAATATCAGTTAAGACAATTTCAAAAGATCTAGAAGCCGGCACATATACCATTGAAATCGGTATTGATGCAGTTGAGGCAGAATTAAAGCAATTACGCGCGCAAGTAGCGGCATTAACGGTAACAGAGTAGCAGAGCCTTTGGAATTCGAGGCTCTTTTATTATGCAAAGGAAAGGATGGTATGTCATGTAATGACAGATTTTATAACAGAATACTGGTTACAATTTTTGTTCGGGTTTATTCTTAGCGGAATCGGGGTAGCTGTCAAGATGCTGTTTAAAAGGTTTAAATGTACATTTGCACAATTTGATGCACTAAAATTAGGAATGCAAGCCATGTTAAGAAACAGCATTATTGAACAGTACAATAAATACATAGACAAGGAATTCATACCAATTTATGCCCTTGAAAATGTAACCGCCATGTATACCCAGTATCATGCCCTTGGTGGTAACGGAACAATAACACATCTGTATGAGGAGCTCTTAGAACTCCCCACAAAAAGAAAGGAATAGGCGAACCTATGGAAATATTAAGTCAATTTGTAGTAGTGGCAGTAATGGCAATATGCCTATGTGTAGGCTATGTAATAAAGAACAGCATCCCGGCAATCCCTAATAAGTACATACCGCTTATCATGGCGGTTCTCGGTGTTGTTCTAAATATTTGGATTAATGACTGGGTATTCACACCGGATATCCTTCTTGGCGGTCTGGCTTCTGGCCTTGCGAGCACTGGTGCATTTGAGCTGATCCGTAACATTGCGAATAAGGATAAAGGTGATCAGAATGGTTAAATACTTAGTAGCACTTGATGATGGGCACGGTATGAAGACAGCCGGTAAAAGAACTCCGGAAATCCCAGAACTAGACGACCGAGTTATTCATGAAAATGAATTCAACCGATCGGTTGTAAATTATCTAAGCGCAGAGCTTAAGCGAAGTGGCATTGATACATTGTTGGTAGCTCCTACGGATGCAGATACCTCGTTATTTGCCAGGGTAAGCCTTGCTAATAAGAATAATGCTGACTTGTATGTATCAATTCATTACAATGCCTTGGATGGTAAATTTGACAGTAAGGATCCTAGTGGACACTCGATACATATCTTTACCGGATCAAGGAAGAGCAGAAGACTTGCGGAGTGTATCCATAAATATCTGATCGGTGGTACAGATCAGAAGGACCGCGGGATTGTTGAGAGTAATTTTCATGTTTTGCGTGAGAGCAATATGCCGGCTATTCTATCCGAGAACGGTTTCATGGATAATAAGAGAGAAGCTATTCTGATGATCGATAAAGATTTTCAGCGAGAAGTAGCCGTAGAACATGCAAAGGGAATCTGTGATTATCTTGGTGTTAAGTATGTGCCAGAAGTAAGAACTGTTTACCGTCTTCGTGTAGGTGAATATTCCGGATTAGATGAAGCTAATAAGGCTCGCACAAGACTTAAATCATTAGGGTATGAGTCAACCGTAGTAGCAGACAAGATTTAAGGCTTGTTTGGCTTTGCCATTTAATCGGATTTAAACAACAAAGTAAATAATGGTGGAATGGTTGTCAAAAGTAGTAAGAGGCTTAAAAGTCATTATACGAGATCATGCCGAAATATTTTACAATTAAAAATCCCCTGGGCTTGATCGGCTCAGGGGTAATTCGATATTCTATCTAATCTTACCATATCTCAGAAAGAATTCTAAATCGATACTATCCATCCCAAAAGAATGATACAATATCATGAGGGCTGAAAAGGCAAGAATAAACATTACTATTGCTCTTATTATATACCTTCTCTTTTCTCTTGATTTCAAGTTCTCCTCGAAAATCTTTATATAATCATTGTATAATTCCGCAAAATAAGCTATCAGAATTGCTCCATTCAAAACATATACCATAATCAGTTACCTCCTTAGACATAAACATCCTTACAATGTCAATATACACCAAAAACAATGTATGTTAAAGAGGAAAATACACCAAATATAGAGTATGTTTATTGGTTGTAATGTACATTGAATATAGTGTATTATGCTTGTGTAACCAATCATTAGGAGGTCGTCATGGGTAAGATTGTTTATGAGAAGCTCTTAGCTATGATGGAGCAGCAAGGGCTTACGACATATAGAATAAGAAAAGAAAAGATCATATCAGAAAGCACATTGCAGAGTATTCGAGAGGGCAAGGGAATTAGCACTGATGCTATCGGTAGATTGTGCGAGGTTTTACACTGCCAGCCAGGAGATATATTGGAATATGTACCTGATAAAAATTAGAATTATGCAGAGCATAAGAATACCCCGACCGTAATAGCCGGGGTTGTTTATTACCTATTCTTTCTGTTTAAGCTGTCAGCTAAGTTGTTTCTGGCATCAATGACATCTGATTCGGTCCCTGCTAATATGTAAGTAATTACACCTAACACTTCTGCGTTAAGACCAAGGGTATAAGTGTTGTCATCTTCTTCATATAAAGACTCCAACTTATAATATACATTATAAAGCATTTCCCTGGCCGTATCATCATCATAATAGCCATCCAGGTACTTATCCGATATGTCAAGAGCACTTATTCCGTACTGATATGCCGATTTGCTTAATTCTTCTGGTTTCCCATAAACTGATTTATATACCAGAAAAACTATTAGAGATACGAGTAATACAAACAATATTGATATTATGATAACCTTTATAGTGTTAGTTTCTTTGATTTTGACCCCGCAGTGCGGGCACGTCTTTGCGCTATCTGATACATCACCATTGCATTCATGACATTTAATTATGCTCATAACACCCTCCATTTAACTGGATTATACTACCAATAGTATATTTTGTCAAAAAAGAAAACCCCGCACATGGCGAGGCTCTTTTGACAATTCTAAAAATCTAAGTTTGGGATGCCTTAATAATATCATTAATGGATAAATTTGTATAGTTGGCGAAATGGAGAAACTTCCTATAATAATACGACATATTGCACAATGACTATTTATACAAATTACTTCTATGAATATTTCTATGAAATTTATTATAAATACCAGTTTATGCTTTCGGGCTGAAATTTGAAAAGCCTTGATTTGCAATGCTTTGAGCAAATTTGACTACAATTAAAAATATATAAGCCCTCATTGGTAATGAGGAGGTCAGCAGTTCAAGTCTGCCCAACAGCTTAAGAAAAATCAACGGGTGTAGCGATTTTAACAAGTCGTTATATCCGTTTTTTCTATGTCTTTTTCTATGACTTTTTAAACCAATTTTTTATTATACTTCTTTATTGTATTTTTATACATATCTTTATCGGTATGAGAATAGTTATCCAGTGTGGTTTTAACGGTAGTGTGCCGCATCATATCGGCTACCATCTTTGGATTCACGCCATCCCTCATCATGTTGGTTCCGAAGGAATGTCTTGCATCATAAAGTCTTATGTGTGGTTCTATTTTATTTCGCCTAATAATCCTATCAAAAGCCTTATTAAGATAGTCAGGTGTCATCGGCCGCCAATCATCAGTAAAGCAATTGATATATCTATCATCCGAAAAGGCTTCAAACGGTCTCTGCTGCTCCCAAATGTTTGTCTGGACTACTTTTATACTATTAAGGTGTAAAATTAGCTCTGGAGATAAATAAACCTCCTCCTTGGCCTTATCATTCTTTAGCTCTGTAGTATTTCTTTCTTTGTCTATACCGCCCTCCGGACGGAAGCATTCTCCATCATAATCTGACCATCTAAGTCCGCATACTTCTCCGGGGCGCATTCCAGCACTGAATAAAATCAAGAAGGCAGTAAAGCAAGTAGCCTCTTTCGTATCCTTTAGTGATAAGAACGAATTGATCTGCTTAGGCGTCCATGTTTGTTTCTTGGATATGCGAATATTAGGTTTTCTGATTCCCATGCACGGGTTTGATCTGATATAATTCATCGATACTGCAAAATCAAAAATCTGCTTCAGCGTGGTCATGATCTTGGCTACGGTTGCCGGCTTAAATTTCAGGGAAGTCATGAATGCATTAATGTCGATCGGTTCAATATCTTTGATCAACTTGGATTCAAATACAGTTTTAATATGGCGGTCGTAACTTTCCTTATACCCGGTATATGTCCTGTGAGCTACGGTTTTCTCTTTTGTTTTCAGCCATTCCTGAGCGAGATATCCAAGACTTGCCTTATCTAATACTTTGTGGCTTCTCTCAATAACATCTTTCTTCATTTCTAGTTCTTTTAGTTGGGCGTCGGATTTTTTATCATACCCTTCTGACCATTCGTAAACCTGCTTACTGTCTTTTGTGCCAACATATACGGCAGCATACCATCGACCATTCTTTTTTTGTACGCTCATAACATTCCTCCTTAAAAACAGGTATAAAAAATACACCCAACATATTGAGTTAATATGGATTAGGTGCTATAATTGAACTGCGACGAACAAATTATATACACCATTTATTAAAAGCCGTTCCTATCACGAGTAGGTGCGGTTTTTTTGTGTGCATTAAACTCTATCAAATTACTGTCTGTTCTTTCGTAATCCCCGGATAAGATATGTTCTAGCTCGTGTATATACCCTTCTTGTTGTTGTTCTAAGTTTAGTCTGCTGTTGATGAATATTGTATATGTTCCGTCTTTGTTGTCAACAGTCATGGCTTTTATTCTACTTGGTAGATCTTTCATGAGTACGTTAAGCGTGTGTATCAACCCCTGTCATATAGTACTCGCTATTATACTATGGTCATAAGTCAAATCGTGCCTAATCGTCAAAATTTTCTTTCTTTTTCATTCTTGTCAGCATCTCTACAGCAAATCGTATGTCTTCCGGACTTGCATTCCTAGATGCATCAAAGAGCAGTCTCAGATCACCGTTCTCAAAAACCTCTTGAGCGATCTTGGCGGTTTCATCGTTGATGTAGTATCTTGTTTTTTCTTCTTCAACAGTTGATTCAATTGATGTTGTAGTTGGATCATTGTCATAATTAATTCCGTATTTATCCTCTAACAGTTTAAATACTTCTTGTGATACTAAGTCCCTAACGCTATGTTTCCAGAGTTGTTTCGATACAAAGGTATTAAAATCATAATAATAGTTAAAGTCATTTTCTCTTAATAAATCAGAATATTCCGCTTTCATTAACTCCTCGAGATAATGCATTGCTTTATCTGATGGAAGGTTTTTGTCCTTGAGACGCTTTCTATACATCAGCTGCATTTCATCTGACCGAATATAATTCCAACAGAAACCAAACTTAACTACTGCTTTTTCCCACTTCTCGTGAATTCTCAAATGATTTTTTTCATCCTCTGAGTCCAAAGGATTAAACCATGATCCGCAATCACGACAAAAAACCTTATTAGTATTCCCTGATAAATAATCAACTGAAACTCCGAAAAAATCTGCGATTAGTTTAAGCTTCTCGTTCTTGGGACTACTTTTACCGTTTTTCCAATCAGTAAACGTTGATGAAGCTATCCCGGTTTCTTTTCCGACTTTATAAGCCGTTACGTTGTATCTTTGTAATAATTGATCAAAAATATCATACATAATTGTTCACCTTTCACAAATCGACAAAATAGTTATGAAATCTTAAATAGACTCATTGACTATGTATGATTTCAGTGATATAGTAAACACATGGTTATGAAATCATAACTAATCGAAAAGCCTGTATAGGAATTCATGTTTAATAATTCTTAACTGACAATAAGAAGTATATCAGAAATCCTAAGTAATGGCAATAGATAATATATAGAATTTAGAGAGGAGGGTGAAATTTGTACGATAAATTTCGACAAATAATCAACGAAAAAGGCATCACAACGTATCGAGTGGCCAAAGAGACCAATCTTTCACCAACGGTTTTCAGCGACTGGAAAAGCGGAAAAAGCAAGCCAAAGGTTGACAAACTACAGAAGATAGCTACATATCTCGGCGTAAAGATTGAAGATTTAATCGAATAGGAGGTTGGCATTATGGGCGTAGCTTACTACACTATCGATCAAGCATCAAAGATATTACAGCTTTCGGAATCAACCATACGCCGAGCAATCAAAAAAGGCGATATTCCAAGGGCGAAATTTTGTGGGAAAATTTTAATTCCAGCATGGTTTATCGAGCAAGGGTTCGAGAAAGGAGAAATTATTGAGTAATTTAATCAAAATCGGAAATCAGGAATTAGCACCAAAGGAATTCAAAGGTCAGAGAGTAGTAACTTTCAAGGACATCGATCTGGTACATGAGAGACCGGACGGAACAGCGGATCGCAATTTTAGAGAAAACATCAAAAGATTTATAGAGGGAGAGGACTTCGTTCAAGCATCAAGATCTCTATCCGACGAAATTCGTGGATTAGAAGTTCCCAATCGAGGAATTACACTTATCACCGAGCAAGGCTACCTCATGTTAGTAAAATCCTTCACTGATGATCTGGCATGGAAGGTGCAGAGGGATTTAGTAAATACATATTTCAAAGTTAAAAAGCCTCTGTCAGCCATCGAGCAGTTGCAGCTCACTCAGCAAGCCATCCTAGAGGTTAAGGCAGATGTTGATACCGTCAACCAAGACCTCCAAACTTTCAAACTAGACATGCCAATCCTAGGCATCGAGTGCGACCGTATAACAGCAGCCGTAAAGCGCAAAGGTGTAAATTGCCTTGGCGGTAAAGAGAGCAACGCATATCAGGACAGTTCGCTTCGTGCAAGGGTCTATTCGGATATCTATGGACAATTGAAGCGTGAGTTCGGATTAACTTCCTATAAGGCGATCAAGAGATGCCAAACGGATATGGCTGTATCGATCATCGAAGCTTACGAACTTCCATTCGCTCTGGAGGAAGAAATAAACGATCTGAATGCTCAGATGGTGATGTAGGGAGGGAGATATGGCAGAGATAAAAAATATTCACGTTCCTATAATGGGAGGAGTGATGACGGGCACCGGAATTCAATTCAAGAAGCTTGATGTCATTGTGACTAACGACAAAACCGGAAAGTCAATCAGTATTAACGATGGAAATGTGCAGTTTACAATTCCGTATGAACCGATTGAAAAATATTTCAAGTAGGAGGCATGTATTTGTGAAAGAAGACATCAAAACGCTCCTTAAATTCATCCTCGGCATATTAGCATTCTTCTATATCTATGGGACAGTAGGCTCGCTCGAGCTTGATATGATCACTGTCCAGCAAGCGCTAATTCGATGCGGAGTAGTATTTGGAGCAGTAGCAATTGGGGTTATCGTAGCAGCAATTAAACAGCACAGGGAGGATTAGGAATACCACTAATCAATTAATGGACAAGTATCAATCCGTTGATATTCTCCTGATTGATGATTTTAAAAATACAATAAGGTTGAAAGGAGGATTAAATAATGGCAGGAGCAGTAAAGCACATGGAGCGCAGCCATAGAAGCTGCAAGAAGAATTATTCGGAGTTCCACAGATTTGCTATCAAGAACACGAATAAGTTCGAAGCGAAGAAAGCAAAGAAGAGTCTCGGTGAGAGATTGGCTGCATTGTTTAAGCACCAAGACCGTTAAAGAAAACGAGCTCACCAGATCCGCGAAATCTGAATGAGCGCATAACAAAATTATCTAAGGTGATTGTATCACCAAATTTGAAGGAGGTCAATATTTATGAAAGCAACAGGTATTGTTAGAAAGTTAGATGAACTTGGCAGGATTACATTGCCTATGGAGTTGCGTAGAACCATGGATATTAAGGAGGCTGATCCATTACAGATTTTTGTGAATGACGATCAGATTGTACTTAAGAAATACATCTCAGACGCTCCAAAGTGTGCTTTATGTGGAGCCGTTGAGGATCTTCACGCTGTTGATGGAGGTTATGTTTGTAGAAAACATGCTTTATCTGTAACCGACATGGTTATGGAGAATGGACTATGAGCTATTACCGGACATGCCCCGATTGCGGAGCTCATTTAGATCCCGGAGAAGAATGTTCATGTGGCAAGGAGGCTGATGCAGAATGTACATCCGAGATAACAACGATGATTTTGCCAGTCATGAGCGTGAAATCAATAGACTTATTCGTCTCAACGAAAGAGTATCTGGAGATGAAGCAAGAGCTGACGATTAGTTTCCGTGGATAATGGTTCCGAATGATTACGGGATTCATGATAGAAGTTTATATTTTGAGGAGGAATCAGAATGACAGTATATGAGTGGATACAGGAATTGGCTCAGTTCAACCCTGACTTAGTGGTCAATGTTGACTTTACTCCTTCAGGTGATAATGAGAGAAGAGCTGACAAGATCAAGTTTTCTAGATATGGAAATGAAGTATGTATTGAGTGTGAAGAATAGGAGGATTCGCAATGAATGAATTACAAATCGTAGTTGATATTAAGCCGAGTCTAATATCAACGAATTTTGAAGATATAAAATCTACTCTATCGGAGCAGATGCAGGTCTACAAAGAGCTGGAGGTTACCGAGGAAAACAAGGTTGAGCGTAAGAAAGATGTTGCTACCCTTCGGAAGATGGCCAAGGCTGTGAATGATAAGAAGGTTGAGGTCAAGAATGAGTTCCTAAAGCCTTATACCGACTTCGAACAGAATGTTAAGGAACTTATCGAGATAATCAATGAGCCGATCGTGATTATTGATAACCAGGTTAAGGAATTTGAAGAGAAACAGCGCTTACAGAAGATTGAGGCTATTAATGGTTTATATGCTGATGTAATCATGCTGTATCCACCCGAAATGGTTTCAGAAATCGGTCTCGTAAATATCTATGACAACCGGTGGGAAAATGCAACCGCATCCATGAAATCTGTAAGGGATGAAATGACTGCTAAGCTCAATACCATCCGAGATAATGCCGCACTTATCAGCTCCATGGTATCTGAGAAGACAGCGGAAGCACTCTCGCTATTCTGGGGTGATCTGGACGTTGCCAAGGCTATGCAGATGATCAATCGGTATGAGGCTCAGAAACGTGAGATACAGGCTCGAATGGAGGAACAGCAGCGTAAAGATAGAGAAGCCGAGGAAGAGCGTCAGAGACTGGCTAGAGAGCGAGAATTAGAACGCGAGAAGCAGAGAGTCCGCGAGGAAGAACTGGCTCGCATCCGGGAAGAAGAGAGAATCCGAGAAGAGGAACGCAAGAAGGCGGCGGAGGCGGAGGAGCGTATTCGGGAAGAGGAAAGACTTG
>JAQZBA010000135.1 GCA_029239365.1 Herbinix sp.
AGTAGAGCTATTATTTATTCGTTTCATGCCGAAAAAATGATGTTTCATGCAGGCACAGAATTATCTGTGTTTCATCAGTTATAATAGAATCATGATAGCGAGATATCAGATATACTCGATTTTTAATTATGATAAAGTAGAGGAATGATATAATGAGGGCTATGTGATGAAAAAAAATAAACATTGTGAATTAATGCTTATTGGCGGATTGATTTTAACAATTATCATAATTTTTCTTCCGGTGGTATATACCTGGACCTATCATGATTTGACGGGTACTCCTGTGGCTAGTAATGGCAGAATGGATTTGTCTACGGTCAGCCTCAGCGATCGAAAGACCTATATGGACGGGCAGTGGGACTTCTACTGGAATCGATTCATAGAATCCGAACCGGAGCAGCTCACTACACCTGATTTTATAATTAAGGTCCCTGGCGAATGGTCAAGCTATCAATTGCAAGAGAAAAACCTTCCAGCCAATGGGTATGCTAGTTATAAGCTGTCACTAACAAAGCTTGCTTATGATGATGAAGTGACCGTGTTTATTCCTGATTTTAGTGGAGCTTATCGTATCTTTATCGATGGTCAGCTTACTGCCGAAAGTGGTATTGTCGCCAAGGACAATCAGAAGATATTCACAGTTCCCAAAGCGATTTTATACCCGGTATTGCTATCAGAAGTTCCTAATCACGAAGTAATTATTGAAGTTGCAACCACAAGATTCTCCGGATTATATATGACGCCGATTCTAGGCAGTTATAATCAAATTATTGGTGAGAATAGTTTGCGTAATTCCATTCGGCTAATTCTGTTTGGAATAGTACTTTTTTCTTTTATCGTTTTGATTAGCATGTATTTATTATCTGTGCGCAATAAGGTGAATTCGTTTTGGATGCCTGTTATGATTTTGTTTATCTTAATCCGAATTATGATAACGACGGAATTTTATAGCTTCTGGCAACCGATCCTATTTTTTAATCTTCCCTATGAAGCAACAAATGAACTGATGTATCTTGTGTCCTTTGTATTGAAATATCTACAGATATTTTTGATACAGGAGCAGAGTGGAATCGTTTTTCATAAAAGGGAGAAGATTATTTTCTTGAGTTTTTATGCGGTTTTATATCTCATTTACCTAATTGTTCCTCAGAATATCTATAATCAATACCTATCAGTGGCCGTACCAATGTTAACATTTACAATAGATATCTTCTTGTTTATTAAAGTCTATAGGAGTAGATATCAATTACAGAAGTTCGGTATCGTAGCTTTCCTTGGATCAAGCCTTATTACGATTGGGCTGGCGATCAACAGTTTTTATATGAACGGTAAGATATATATGAATATGTCTCTGACGATGATGAGCCTGTTCTTGGTGTTTTTGCTAATTATGGGATTGGTATATGCGATGCGTATCGGTGATCTATATGACGATTTTACGAAATCCTCTTCGAGACTGGAGTTGGCTAAAAAGCAGATTTCCATGCAGAGAGAATATTACGATACCCTAAGCTTGCAGATGAATGAAATGGGGAAGTTGGAAAAGGAGTTTGATCATTTTATTGATGTAACGAACCGGTTTACAGAAGAAGGCAGTTGGAATCAACTTAAGGAGTTTTTAAGTGAGTACATCGAGAATGATAAAATAGATTCCTTTGTTGAGTTAAGCGATCACACTGTAGTAAATTCTATGATACGATATTATTATATACAGGCGAAAGAAAATGGAATTGTGTTTGATAACAAATGTGTGATTGACAGCCGTATTACGATTAGTGATAGCGACCTTTGTATTGTCCTTGGCAATGCTTTGGATAATGCAATCTACGCATGCAAGCAGTTGGATCCATTAAAATCCAGGTTTATTTCCATTGAAGCTATAACAATGGAGGACAAGTGGCTCATCAAGGTTACGAATTCCTATAATGGTCAATTGTTAATCCATGAAGGTCGATACTTATCATCAAAGGATGGAAGCGCCCATGGTTTTGGTATTCGGAACATGGAGCAGGTTATTAATGCATATGGGGGAATTATGCAGATTAAGCACAATGAAAAAGTGTTTACGCTCATGGCAATCGTTCCGATCAATAAAATCGTGGATTGATAAACTCTTACAGGAGTACTATAATTATGAAAAAACATGGAGGTAACTTATGAAAAGACTTATATTAGTGACATCTCCACCGGCCAGTGGAAAGACTTATATTTCAAAACAACTTTCAAAAACCTTAAAGCATGTGGTATATCTCGATAAGGATACCTTAATAACATTATCAAAACAAATTTTTAAGGCGGCTAACGAACCCTATGACCGAAGTTCTAAATTCTTTGAAGAAAACATCAGGGATTATGAATATGAAACAATAGTTGCTTTAGCTCTGGAAGCGTTAGAGTATGATGATATTGTATTAATCAATGCCCCATTCACAGAGGAGATCAGAGATCTGAATTATATCAATAATCTAAGGACTATGCTGAAGGAAAAGAATGCAAGATTGGTTGTCGTATGGGTAGAAACATCGATTGAAGTCTGCAAACAGCGCATGATAGCCCGTAATTCGGACCGTGATACTTGGAAGCTGGCTCACTGGGATGAATATATTGCAGACTGTGATTTTCGTATTCCCACCTCCCTCGATGACCCAAAGATAATCGATGATTTATTGATATTTAAGAATTCATCTGATCAGGAATATAATGAATCTCTTAAGAAAATCGTGGAAATACTGGAGAAAGAGTAAGCCGGACCAATTTTTTAAGCATTAAGAATATACGTGATAGGAAAACATAGACAAGCCCAACAATTTAATGATTGTTGGGCTTTTTCGCTACAGTATAACAACTGACTGAAACATCTTATCATCCGCTGAGAAGGAGCATACTCCATGATATTTTTGTACCACGGCCGCAATGCTCTTAGTACCAAGGCCATGATTTTCCTCTGTGGTAACAGGCATATCATCAATAAACTCGAGTACTCCTTGATAGCTGTTGGTAATCTGGATAAAAAGCTTGTCATTTTTATTCATACAGATAATATTTAAAATCCTTTCTTTCGTATCTGTGATGTGCAAGCAGGCATTTATCGCATTCTCAAGTGCATTTGAGAAGATGACACAAAGATCCATATCAGAAATTCTGTTATTCTCGGGAAGATTTATCTGGGTTTCGACCGTGATCTGATCATTCTTAGCTTTGGTAAGATAGGAATATAGAATTAGATTGACGGCATAGTTGTTGCAATACTCATCCACCACTGTGCCGCTAATGGTAGTTTGGACCTCTGCAATATATTTTTGTGTGGCTGCGATATTGTTATCGGCCAGAAATGCACTGATCAAATTGAGATGATGCCTCATATCATGTCGATAGATGATGGTCTTTTCCTGAGATTCCTTCAAAGATTTCAGATGAACCTGAGCAGCGGATATTTGTGTCCTTAATAAATCCTGTTCATTTTGCAGGGTGAGTTGCTCTCTGGTCTGCCTAAAATTACGAAATATCAAATAATATGCAGAAAGGGATAATAATAAATTTAGAGAGGCAAAAAGAATAGTTTTTGGAGTTATGGAAGTGGAGCTAAAACTATATTTGCTGTATGTATAAATGATTATATTGAATGTAATAGGTATCATACAAAAGCTAAGCCAGCCCTTCTCAGCATTACGGAGCATATAGAGAAAGGTAGGACGTAAATACTTATATGATACAAATGCTATTAGGGGATAAAGGATACAAGTGATCACATTGATCACATCCTTTTCGGGGTTTACTACTCCGGAAATGATAATTGCTACCACGGAAACTGAGGTTGTTAGCGCAATGAGTGTGAGATGTACGAACAGCACCTTGATTATTTTGAATTTAGATGCGTAGGTAAAAACGATTAAGGACGGAATCTGAATAATAATTGGATATAATTGCATAAAGCGGGGATAACCATAATTTAGCATTACATAAGCATCAATAATCACTGTGACCACTACGATTGGAATAATAAAATAAAGCCTTTTCTTGTTTTTGAAATCACAATCCAGGAGTAGGTACATAAAACTAAGAGCAAAGATCAGAGTAAAAAGTGACTTGATTTGATCCAACATTGTTATTTGCCTCCGACGTATCTTAAATAATTATCTATAGTTAGATTATAACACACCTTAAAGCATATCAGATGTTCTCATAGGCAAGGTGCTCCTTAAAAGCGTAGGATATGTAGGCTGACTTGACGGCTTTGTAATTCGCTTTTGCGATTGGGACAAAGGCGCGTGATCTCATTAAAAGCTCTCTCTGGTTTAGAGTATCGATAAAATCCATATTAATGATGTAGGATCTGTGAGGCTTAATAAAGTTTAGATGCTCGAGAAGCTCTTCTTCAAGGTCGACCATGGATCCTACCGCTTCAATCACCGCTCCACTGGCTATGTGATAGCAGATAGTTCGGCCAATAACCTCAGCATACTCTAATCGATTGGTATAAATTCTGGTAAGTCCGGTTTTACTCTTAATCAGAAAGCTAGTGCCATCAGCAACCTTGATCTCTGCAATTACCTTGTCCAACAGGAGGAATAGCTTCTCTTTCCAGACTGGCTTGATCGCATAGTAAAAAGCACCCACAGAATAAGACTCAACTGCAAATTCGGGAGATGAGGTAGAAAAGATGATTTTAACATCCTGATTATACTGACGAATTTCTTTTGCGGCATCCATTCCGGTCATAAGCGGCATAAGAATATCTAATAACATCAAATCAAACCGATGCCCACTTTCCATCGCAGCAATCAGATCCACTGCGTTTTGGAAGGCAACATATTCGATTTCGAGTTTGTTCCTCTGCATAAAGATATAATCATTCACGAGCGAAACCATATTAGAAAGGTCAGCAATATTATCATCACAAATTGCTATTCTGAGCATAGGTGGCTCCTGTCGGTTGTATTTTACATGATTGTATCATATGTAATTGGTAAAATAAAGTAATTTTTGGACCCTTATGAATGACATAATTTTACTTAATTTCATCATATCGCCATTTCGTGCAGAAAAAGTGCCGTTTCATGCAACCGACCGTATTTTGCATAGGATTAACATTATAATTGGATTGTGTTCAAAGATGTTATTAAATTAATGTTGGAGGAAAAATGTATGATGAAGAGTATTAGGTTGAAATTAATGGCAATCGCACTTGTAGTAGCAGTGACAGTTGCAACATCGATAACAGTACCTTTTATAGGTAATGTAGCAGTTGCAGAAGCAGCAACAGTTAAAATCAGCGAATCGAAATTAAACATGGAGATTGCAGCAACCACAACCCTAAAAGTAACAGGCACAAAGAGTAAGGTGACCTGGAAGACCAGTAATAAGACTGTTGCAACGGTTACCAGTAAAGGTGTCGTAACTGCTCAGTCGGCAGGTACTGCTAAAATAACAGCGACAGTTAGTAAAAAGAATTATACCTGTACCGTAACTGTTGTTCCGGGAATAAATCCTTACCAAACAAGTGCTAATTTCCAGGAAATACAAATGGCTGGGCTCAGCTTTGTCGCTCCAAATATATATGAAGTGTCGGGAGACGAAGTAGCTGAGGGATCCTATAAAGCAGTACTTAAGCTTCCCGATTCACTATCTAGCATTACAGTAATTGCCAATGTGACAGGCACAGAAGCTGTTTCTTATGAAGATGTTATGGCATCCTTCGAAGGATTAAGTGAAGAAAATTTACAAGCATCCTTTGATGCAACGTATGGTGCTGGTAATACGGCAGTATCTGATTTGAGTGCTTTCGCATATGAATCACAGAATGGAACGACATCGTTTGCTTATAGCTTCCTATTAACTACGGAAAAAGCTACAGCTAGAATGATTTCTTATAATCTTTCCATCGACGACTATTCCATCGAAGTGATTTCTAGAGATGTCGAGGGTTATGATATCTATATAGATGCAGAATATTTGATTGACTCTTTGATGTATGTTCAGTAGTAGCTAGTGTGAAGATAAGGCATCCTCACACTACAAAGGGTAGGAATTTTAATATTAACATGTTCTGATTTGTATCTTAATATAATCATTTCATGTAAAAAATGCCGTTTCATGTCAGCAACGGCATTTTTTATGAAATACTTTGCAAAAGTTTACAGTAGGAGCTTACCTAAGAACAGAATGGAGGATTAGTATGGGTTTGTTTACAAATAATAAAAAACCTTGTCCCATATGTGGAGAAGGTACCCCAAGATTATTAGCAACCGAGATAGCCGGCGATGTTCCTATCTGTTCGGATTGCGCTTTTAAGATATCAATAGGTACTGCTAAAGTAAAAGATTTCACACTGAAGGATTTAAAGGAACATCTAACGATGAGAGAAGAAAATGCCAATCGAATCAAGAATGAATTTCGCCCGAACAAATCCTATGAGATTGGTTGGACTAAACTAAATATCGATGAGGCAAATAAACTATTCACCATTCCTCTGAACATGTGTGGAGATACTAACAATCCTCCTGTTTTTAAGTTCGAGGAGCTTATGGGTTATGAGCTGGAAGAAGAGAATTGCGTTATAGAGCGTTTTAACAGAGGAGACAGAGCACCGTTATGTACTCCGATGATGTATACACCTGTTCAACAAATGACAACCGCAGCTCAAGAGCATATATCCAGAGACTTTAAACTTAACCTATACCTTACGAATCCTTACTGGGATAAAGTAGAATCCAGTACAGGCTCCGCCAGTGGCAGTCGAACTAGTTTTCAATGGGAATACCGCAAGTATCTGGGTGAAATACGCATCGTTACCATGGCGATTGCAGCGATGATCGGAGCGGACTTAGCAGATGAGAACAATGACCATGGGAATGCGAATGCAGTTGCCGGAAGTTTAATGAAGTTCAAGGAATTACTGGATGCCGGAATTATCACTCAGGAGGAATTTGATGCTAAGAAAAAGCAATTACTGGGAATATGACAGCGAAGCTGAAGTCATACAGTAGACAAGTGTAAAGGACAGTATGGCACAAACGAACACAAAAGGTAGGCATTTTAATCTAGAGTGCATATAACGTATCTTTCAGGAGGTACGACTGAATAGTTACGGCGGATTATTTAAAATGAATTGTAATATGAGTTTAAAGGAGATAATGTATGAGAAAAAATAAGCTTTATATATTATTAGCAATAGTTCTCATTATGGTTATGATGAGTTCCTTGGCTGCCTGTGGTGGAGGTGAGGAAGAGTCAATCGAAACAACTGCGCAGGTAACACCGACTGCCACGGTCATTGACAGTACCAAGACGATAGCTGAAGTTGTAGAAACTACCTATGATACGGAATGGGCGATTTACTGGTATCTCTGTGGCAGTGATCTGGAATCTGGTGGTGGTTCTGGTAGTATAGATATCTATGAACTGATGGAGGCACCTCTACCGGAAAATGTGAAGATTATCATCCAAACAGGTGGATCCAGCGCTTGGCAGAATGATTTTGTAGATCCTAATTTTATAGAACGATTTGTATATGACAGCACCGGTTTAACAAAAGTTGAACAGCAGCCCCTAACAAGCATGGGAGACGAAGCAACCTTATCTAGTTTCCTGACCTTTGCTAAGACCAATTATCCGGCCAACAAGACTATGTTCTTGTTCTGGAATCATGGTGGTGGTACTGTGAATGGTGCTGCTTCTGATGAGTTATTTGGTGGAGATGCGCTTGACCTACAGGAAATGCATAATGCGTTCCAAGCAAATTATGAGTTGACAGCAGAAAATCCTCCCTTCGATATCATCGGATTTGATACCTGTCTGATGGCTACCGTGGACGTGGCAGCTACTTTTTCTGACATAGGAAGTTACCTGCTTGCTTCGCAGGAGACGGAACCTTCGAATGGATGGAATTATACCGATTGGGCAGCAGCGCTGGCAGCTAACCCGGTGATGGAAGCAAAGGAGCTTGGCACAATCATTTGCGATACTTATCAGTCCGGTTGTGAGCTGGTGGGTACTCAGGATAATATTACCTTATCCTTGACCAATCTATCAAAGATATCCTCCATCCTAGCAGCTTATGAGGATTTTGGTAAGGAAGCCTTGGCCAATGCCTGTATCGACCCTTCCTTCTTCTCCTATTTTGGCCGAGTTGCAACGGTAACGGAGAACTATGGTGGAAATACTAAGGAGCAGGGATTCACGAACATGGTAGATCTTGGGCACTTGGCAAGACAATCTGCTGAGCTTCTTCCAACGACCTCGAACAATGTTCTCACAGCGCTTGAAGACTGTGTGGAATATAAGGTCAGTGGACCTTATCGTCAGGAGGCTACGGGACTTTCCTGTTACTATTCCTTTAATGGTGATGTAGATGATTATATGGGCTATGCTACTCTGGGTGTCGGAGAAGCCTTTAAGTATTACTATGCATACGGCTTAACCGGTGAATTAACCGATGATGGTATGAAGTACATATCTGAGATGAATTACGAGACCATACAACCGCTAGAGACACTGGAGACCCAAGGCTGGGAGAACCATCCACTTGATGTCGACAGTGAGGGAGCAGCAACGCTTACCTTAGGTGAGAATGCGGCAAATATCTTAAGTGGTATGTATATTCAATTATACTATGTAGACATAGAGCAGGATCTTATGCTCCTGTTAGGTAGCGATAATGACTTAATCGGTGATTGGGAAACAGGCGTATTCAAGGATAATTTCCGTGGTGTCTGGGGCTCAATCAATGGAAATCTGGTTAATATGGAGCTTTCCTATGAAGGCGAAGACTATAATCTATATGCTGTTCCGGTTCTGATTAATGGTGAAGACTATAACCTTATTGTTATTTATGATTATGAAACTGCAACATATACAATCCAAGGAGCTAGAAAGCCCGTTAATGAAAGTGGTATGGCTGATAAAAACCTGTATTATCTGGTTGAGGGTGATGTTATTACAACCATCCATTATGCTATGTCAATTTCAGGAGAGGGTGAGGAGCTTACGCCGGTGGAAGTAGATGAGATCCTTTGGGATAATAATATGACCTTTGAAGAGATTGAGCTTGGCGATGGTGTCTTTATGCAGATGTTTGAAATGAGAGATATGCAAGGCTATTCCGCTTATTCTGATGTTATCATGTTTGAGACGGTTGATGGAGTAATCACAACGACAGTAGGTTTCACTGAATAATACGAGATGTATTGAATGGCCCCCTTTTATGAAATGAAGGTACCTCATAGAGGGGGGGTACTTTCTAATTATAATTGTTTCGTGGGCCATCTCATAATAGATTACGTGGGGGTTTTGAGATGGCTCATTCTAAAGTTGTGCAAAGGAGGAGTAAATAGAGATGAATAAGAAAGTGCCAGGTTTCAAAGAAAAAGTACGTTATCAATT
>JAQZBA010000136.1 GCA_029239365.1 Herbinix sp.
TGAACTTCATTTTTCCTTGCATAATATTCATCCTTTCAGGCTATTTTGCCTTGGTTTATGATTATGATAACTTCATAGTTATCGCGAAACCTTGGTTTCAAACGAATAGTTAAAAAGGTGATTTTACATACTATTCGTTAAACAAGTGTTTTGCGAATAGTATGATGTATATGAAAAAACAGAGATTTTATTAAAACCTCTGTTCCCCTACTATTCTTTGAAGTTCCAGGAGTTCCGCTTTAGACAGATCCTGATTTTTAAGATAATCGGTTAAGAATGTACTTAACGATCCATTGTATAATTTGTTCAGTAATACTTTTGTTTCGATTGTTTGTACCGTACGTTTAGAAATTGCAGCTTTACATAAGAACCCCGGATCCTCGCGTTTAACTGCACCTTTATCAATCAATCGATTAATTACTGTATAGGTGGTATTTTTCTCCCAACCGATATATTCCTTAATGATCTTGGATATATCTTTAGCTGCCAAGGTTTTATTCGACCATAACAGCTCCATAATATTGAGTTCTCCTTCGTGAAGACGTATTTCTGGCAAAGACGACATAATATCCTACACCCCTTTTAACTATAATTCTATAATTCTACATTTGTAGAAATTAAAATACAGCATATGCTTCTCCATTCATCTGCTGTATTTTATAGTTCATTTAAGAATTAATTGAATAACGATTAATTTACATATATTAGGATTTACAAAATATAACATATTTCTATATTCCTGTAAAATCAATAACTTACTAGTGTAGAACGACGCTTCGTCTGCCGTAGTACGACGCAACTACATGCGTAGACTGTAACCTGTATTACTATACTATAATAATAGAAAATGTTTGTCAATCATTTTCTTAATAAATTCTTAAAATATTAGTTAAAATATGGTATTACAAACAGAAGATGGCATAGTAAGGAACATACCTAATTTGATTGGAATAATCGAAATTTTTCGCCGATATTTTAATAGCATAAGGAAAATCACATTTCTGCTTTAATACGCTAATACTCTTCGATCTAGTATTATCTCCCAGAAAGATTTCTATTGGAATGATATTCAAATTCTTAGCTATAATAAAATCAATCTTAGCCATGGAATCACTTTCCCAGAAGGCAAAAGGATAATTCTTTGCCTGAAGAGACTGAGCCACATAATTCTCTAATAAAGCTTTCTTATGATCTTCTAATCCCCTGCGTCCTTGCTCTTCTATTAATCGCGTATAGAGAAGACCGGTATCAGGAAGATATAATTTAAAATTCGAATTATCATCTTCACAGGAATTATTAATCATAAATAACTCAGAAGGATGTTCCAGTTGTTCTGTAATAATCCGGTTACTACGAATCACATAATTCTGCTCTACTAGATTTTTGATAGCATCGCGATACATTGCGTGCGTGGTACCTTTTCGAATGATTTTATATTGGAACTTCTTATTCTCCTTCATTAGCTGGAAGGTTAGACTATCAAGTACCTGGTTCATCTTCAAGGCGTCGCTATCCGTATTATCCCGAAGGATGTAGTCATGATAAGAGCCGATGATAAAGCTATGCTGTTCTGAAACGTTGATCGTATCCTGAAGATTGAGATATTCATTCACGATGCCCGGCATACCGCCAATCTGTAGATATAGCTGATGGAGCGACAAGAGCTCCGTATGTACTATTTCGGGTATTTTTGTAACGGAATTATAATGATTGACTATTGCTTCGATATACCACTCATTACTGGTTGCTCTTAAAAACTCATCAAATTCCAGAGGATGTACACGGATGCGCTGAAAAATGTCCTCCTGCTCCTTCGATAAAGGATGGCTTGATATTGCAATGACATAATCAAAGGCTCCAATCAGTCGGTTTTCCTTGAGTATAGTCAAAGCATCCGTACAGAAGCTAATTTCATCCAATATTAATATGCGACTTTCAGAAGGCTGTTCAGGACTAATACTAAAATACTGAAGTAATTGGTCCTTTGAACATGTTCCGTGATCGGTATGGAAAAGCTCTGCCTGGAATGGTTCACGTTCAAAATTGATATAATAAATATGTTCAAAAAAAGCCTTAGCAAAATCATAAGCTAAATAGGTTTTACCCACGCCTTTTGCACCCGTAAGTAAGATGGGAATATCACATTTTTCGTTCTTCCATTTGATTATTTCATCAATGACTTTTCTCTTCAATGACAGCTACCTCTTATGTCTTAATTTCATCAATAAATCAGTAAAATACTCAGGCAATGGAGCACTGAATTCTACATACTCCCTTGATGAGGGATGAATAAAGCCCAGAACGCCGGCATGTAAAGCCTGACCTTCTAGATGAAAGGGATCCTTACTTGGTCCATAAACCGTATCACCAAGAAGCGGATGATGAATACTGGCCATATGAACCCTGATCTGGTGGGTACGCCCGGTTTCCAGTGAACATTCAATGTGAGCATATTGATTTGTTAGATTCTCAAGAACGACGTAGTTTGTAGCAGCCGACTTACCGGTTTTTTGATTGATGGCCATCTTTTTGCGGTCCTTTGGATCTCGGCCGATAGGACCTTCCACTCTTCCACTGTCCGTCTTAAAGGTATGATATACAAGGGCCTGATATTTACGGGTTATGGAATGCACCTTCAATTGCTCTGCGATAAATTGGTGTGATTTATCATTCTTACAGGCAATCATGATTCCTGTGGTATCACGATCAATTCGATGGACAATACCGGGACGCATTACACCATTGATACCGGATAATTCTCCACTACAATGATAAAGCAAAGCATTCACTAAGGTTCCGGAAGCATGTCCGGCGGCAGGATGAACCACAAGCCCCTTTTGCTTGTTTATTATTATGACATCTTTATCCTCATAAATAATATCGATTGGAAGGTCCTCAGCGATGATTTCAGCCTCTACAGGCTCAGGGAGGATAATTTGTACCCTCTGCCCGATTTTTACTTTAGAACTGGATTTTACGGGCTTGTTATCAAGAAATATCTTTCCGTCATCGATTAACTTCTGGATATAGCTGCGTGTTATTTCGGATTGAACCATAGATAAGTATTTATCGATACGATTACCCTGTTGTTCCTCTGAAACAATATATTCCAAGGTTTGCTCCAGCTCCGGCAGCTCTAATGCTTCATCATCCATTCGTATCTTCCCTTCAAGTTTACATAATAATATTACATCAACTAATCAGCGTTGATTAATCTACATTAACTAATTAACATTGACTAATCTAATTTTACTAATCTAAATCAACTAATCTACATCAACTAATCTACATCAACTAATCTAGCTCTACTAATCTACTCTGCAAATCTAGCTCAACTATACTACTTATTACTTATCGCTTTTGTTATCCTCATCATCTTTACTCTCAGAGGTCTTATCTTCAAGCCCGGAGGAGTCACCTTGGGAGGAAGCCTTCTTCTTGGAGCCAAATATCTGATCCAGGAAAGCAAAATCTGCATCCTTGTAATAGAATATCGCAAGTAGGAATAATAGAACACAGGATACCGTCAGATAACTGTCCGCAATGTTAAACAACGGGAAGTTAATCAGTTCAAAATAGATAAAATCTACAACATGTCCTAAGAAGATACGGTCAATTAGGTTGCCTACTGCGCCTGCAATAATAAACACGGTAATAAGCTTTAACGGATTGTATCTCTTGCCCTGCGGTATCTTAAGGTACAGGAATACGATTAAGATTAGAATAATAAAGGTAAATATACTGAGTAACTGAACCTTACCACTCATAATCCCCCACACTGCACCGGTATTCTCATGGTATTGCAAGATAAATACATCAGGAATAATAACCAATGGGTCATTGTTCATCAATGTAAGACGAACCCATAATTTGGCTGCCTGATCTAGTCCTACCAACAGGATAAATAATATTAAATGCTTCAGTCTTTGCTTCATAATGTCCTCCAATAGTACAGCTATGTACCTAGTATTTTATTCTAAAATGGTCAAAATTGCGGTAAGCATCTCGTCCTTTGTAATAGTAGGATCAACAAATGCATTACCAATCTCTTTCAATAATATGAATTTGATTTTGTCCGAATCCATCTTTTTATCTAATTTTGTTACGGCATACACATCCTCAGCGGATAGACCATTCACTGAGATTGGTTGATGAAAGAGTGTGATCGTGTTGAGGATATCCTTGTATTCAGTCTCTGAGATAAAGCCCCTATTCAAGGAAAGCAATGAGGCTGCAGCCATTCCGATGCAGACACACTGCCCATGCAACAGGGTCAGTTCCTTCAGCTTTTCTACGGAATGTCCAATCGTGTGTCCATAATTCAATAAAGCTCGCTCGCCTTGCTCCTTAGGATCACGTTCCACAACATCACGCTTAATCAGGCAGCTTCGGTATACCATCTCTCTAAGAGCATCATAGTCTCTACGCTTAATAGCCTCTGCCTGCTCCTTCAACCATGCATAATAAACCTTATCCTTAATTAATCCATGTTTGATGATCTCACCCATTCCGGAATAATATTCAGCATCCGGCAGAGTCAATAGAGTAGATAAGTTCATATATACCAGCTTTGGCTGGTGAAATGCACCTACCATGTTCTTATAAGCTTTGAAATCAACACCGGTCTTCCCACCGACACTGGAATCTACCATTGCGAGTAAGGAGGTTGGAACCTGGATAAATCGAATGCCACGTAGATAAGTGGCAGCAACAAATCCCGTCAGGTCACCTACAACGCCGCCACCTAAGGCGACAAGTACATCATTACGGTCAAAGCTCGATTGTATCAGTTTCTCATAACACAGGCTTACGGTATCTAAGCTTTTACTGCCCTCTCCGGCCGGAAAGATAATGGTTTCAACTGTTTGAGTGTTTTTTGATAAAGCTGTTTTCACTGCTTCCAGATGATACATTGCGACATTACTGTCAGTAATAATCATTAATTTACGGTTGTCGATCTCGATTGCACTTACTGCCTCGGCCAGCATATTAAAATCCGGTTCCAGCATAATATCATAGGCCGGTTTCCCCTCATAATTTACGATAAGTCTTTGATTCATGCATTTTTCCCTTCGTAATGATTTAATATATATGAAATATAGCATAACCGCATCATAGGATAAGACGAGGTTATGCTATCCTCTTTATTTTTAATCATTCATCCTTCATCGTAAAGAATTCAAAGCCATCTTCTGTCTGGTAGCTTTTCTCGACCTTTTCCTCAAGAAAATCAAACTTGATTTGATCAATGTCTTTCAGTTCTTCGTCAAAATTATCTGCAAGGTCTTTAAGCGGTTCCTCGGATTCTGCTGTAGCTGCTACCTGAGTTAAGGGATCCCGGGTATCCTCCGGCTCCTTGTAACGGAACTCATCTGAATTGACACAAAAGCTTTTACTGTTTAATAATTCTATCTGTGAATGTAACAGATTCTCAAAATGTATCTTAAATAAATCATATTGCTGTATTAGGTTCAAAGTCTTATGTTCCATGAATTCAATCTGCTTCCTGGCATCCGCTAAAATCAGATTGCCTTTCACCTTCGCATCCATCTCGATTACCTCTGCTTCCTTATAAGCAGTTGCTTTCGTATCCTGAGCAGTCTTCTCAGCAAGAATTAGAGCCTTTTGCAACGTCTTCTCGATGGATTTATAGTAGCCTAAGCTATCTGTGGCATCCTTCAATTTACGTTTCAGACTCTCATTTTCTCCAAGCAAGGCTTCGTAATCAGTGGAAAGCTCCTTCAGGAACTGTTCTACATCCTTCTTATCATAGCCTAAGCCGGTTTTAAACTCTTTCTCCTGGATCTCCGATGGTCTAAACATAGAAACCTCCATTGTTACGGATATAGTGGTGAAGAATGTGACTAGAATATCAAATTCACATAGGTTTGAAGCTGCATCAAATATGCTTCATTTGAGTTTATTATGAAATTAATTAATATAATGTTATCATGACCTACTTATTCAAGAATACATTAATATTTTTACGCTATATCTTCCTTTTTTAGTCTGATAGGAGGTACCGGTATAGAGGAATTTACCCAATCCACGAACGGATACTACATCATTCTCCTTGAGCATATAGCTATTTGATAATATCTCCTTGCTGTTCACGAAGACCTTACCACCTTCAATTAATCCGCTTAGGCTGCTTCTGGAGGTATGAAATGCAACAGCAAGAATGCTATCAAGGCGAACTGAGGATACCGTACCTACCACTTCGATATACTTAGGCTGATAATGAAAATCCTGTGGTGGAGTGAAGCTTGTACTGATCAAGGTATGCTTCACTTTTACTAATTGATCAAAAATGAATTGACTTATGGTATTATGAGCAAACAGATAGCCCTCATTCGCATCGATTAGGATATCTCCAACCTTGCTGCGGTCTATTCCCAGATTTAATACAGCGCCTAGGAAATCACGATGATTCAAGCTATCCGAGAAACGTTGATTTATAGGAACTACTTTAATACAGGTGATCGGGAATTCGATTTCCTCTACGCTATTTATTTGTTCATTTCCACAAAAACAAAGTATTTTTCTCTCGGCATCCTTAAAACCTCCGTAAGTAAAATACTTTATCCTGGGTAATTCATTTTTGAGACTAACAAAAATGTTTTGTTCATTTAAGTTCAGGAAATCTGAGAACATACAGATTCCTCGGTTATATGCTGTGTTCGCCAGATCTAGTAGTCTGCGGCGGAGCATCTGCTCATCCTTATCCAAATTCATCATAGCTTAGAACTTATTATGGAAGGTCGGAGGTTCAAAACCGCTTTCCTGAATCAAATCAAGATAATCTCCGGAGATATCTACCGTATCCGGTGTTACAATAAAGATTGCATTAGAGATACGATGAAGCTTACCATTGATTGCATACACGGAACCGGAGATAAAATCCATGGTTCGCTGTGCTAATTTGTCATCAAAGCCTTCCAAATTAATAACGGTTGCTCTTCCCGTTAAAAGCATATCACAGATATCCTGAGAATCTTCAAAGGAAGTAGGCTTCATGATACATACCTCAAGTCCCTTGGGAGTGGTCCTGATCGGTACAACCTTACTTGTAGTACTTCTTTCCACTTTAGCCATCCTCTCTTTTTTGAAATCACTTGTAACCGCTTGTGGTGCAGAGGATACTTGTTGACTCTTTGGCGGCTCAGTATATCTCTCGCTCTTCACTTCTTTACGCTCGGCACGTAACGCACGTTTTTGTGCTTTCTCGGTTTCCTCGCTAAGATACTCTTCGTAATCATCATCATCTTCTGTCAACTTCATTGAATTTAGGAAATTTTTAAAAATATTAGACATTCGTGCATACCTCCATCTCGCCGTTTCGGCATTACCCTTTTATCACAGCAATAGAAAGTTCTCTAAGGTACAATCTATTGCATCAAAAGACATATCGATTTGTTAAATAATGACAGAATAATCGCGCTCGCCGAAAATGCCTGTCCCAACACGGACCATAGTAGCACCTTCTTCGATGGCCACTTCAAAATCTCCGGTCATGCCCATGGATAGAATGTTAAACTGCTCCAATTGTGTGATGGTTTGAGAATTATTATATTTGGACTTGTTTCCATTACCAATATTATCTGCGTTTTTTGATTTTATGTCAACATATAATTGTCGCAATTTCATAAAATGCATCCTGTTTTTTTCAGGATTTTCTACATAAGGTGCTATTGTCATCAGTCCTCTTACCCTTATATGAGGTAGCTTAAGGATATCTTCAATCATGGATGCAGTCTCTTCAACTCTAACTCCGAATTTGGTATCTTCCTCAGCTATATTCACTTCAAGCAATACATCACAGACAACATTTTTCTTGGCTGCGTCTTCCTCTATCTGTTCAGCTAAACGAAGGGAGTCGACTGAATGAATGAGATCAACCTTGTCTACGATATATTTCACTTTATTCCGCTGAAGATGTCCGAGTAGATGCCAATGAACCTTCTCCGGAAAGTTTTGACTCAGATCCTCCTGTTTTTGTACTAATTCCTGAACCTTATTTTCACCAAAATGCCTCATGCCAAGTTCATAGGCTTCTAGTAGCATCTCATTTGGCTTAGTCTTGCTGACCGCAATTAAGGTCACTTCTGAGCGGTCTCTTCCACAGCGCTTACAGGCAGCCTGAATTCGTTCTTCAATCTGTTCAATATTATCTTTCATTTAATAACCTCCGCAGAAATGCCTAATATATAATCGCCTGATTCTTAGCTGTGTTGCCATCCAGTGCTATCTGATCATAGGCAGATAGTCCATTTTCTGTATCATTTTTGACAATTGCATATTCATCATTTTGATACAGGACGTCAATTCGTTTGAATACAGCATATCCAAGATTAACATTATACACACCGGTTAATTTATTCGTTGGACCTAAGGTATATCGCTCCGTATTAGTGGAGGAATGAATATAGGTACCGGAGGCGAACAGGTCGGTATCTACATAGGCATAGGCATCATCCTGATAATAGATGTCAGTAGGAATAAAGGTATATTTTGCTTCCCCGGTTTTCTCCTCATAGGTTTCTACAATCAAACCGGAATCTGTACTATCAGCACCCAAGGAGAAGTATTCTAAGGGAACCAGATAGAATTCCTTATCAATGATGGAGGTCAGAGGTATTTTGAGGCCTTCTACGGTATCAAAATCTAATTCAACCTCCAGATATCGTTCATCCAGATAGTTAGAGAGGTACTTATTCATTGTTAGCACTGCATAATATTCTGAACCACTTGGATAAAGAGTAAGAGCAGCGCTCATATGGAAATCATCTTCGAGTACCGTGAATTTTATCTGATCTTTACCTTGTAACTTATCATACTGATCTTCGGTCAGAGGTAGCACCAGCTTCCATTCCTCTGAAGTAATCAACTTGTAGATCGGCGTATTGACATCAACGATACTGGTAGCTCGCAAGCTTGTCCTCATATAATTATCAGTATTGTACATATCAGCTTTTACACTCTCTGCTGATACAGACTCAAAACCATCGGTATAATAAGAGACAATGCCGCTCTGTGGGCTGAATACCATATTGTAAGCAAAGGTCTGTCCAGTTTCCTCTAATAAGGTTTGCTCATTACTGATCATGGTTGTATTAAGAATGTCAAGTACGGTGCTTTGCGCATCTTCTTTGAATTCATAAACACTACTATAACCTTCATCACAGAAGGAATTACGGAAATCCTTAATCGCATGCATTAGCTCAGCATTATTCTTATCAGACATGGTAATTGCAACATCTCCGGTAGCAAGTACATCAATCATCTGGCCACTATCATCCAGGGAATATACAGTGGAATTTTTTGCAACACGGGCACCCTCCTTCTGATAATAGGATACATATCCTGCTTTTTCC
>JAQZBA010000137.1 GCA_029239365.1 Herbinix sp.
TATATATGAACGGAACCGTATCCGGAGCAGGAACTTTGATGGCCACTGCCTACTATGAAGGAAGAAAATGCGGCGAAGTATCCGTCAAGGCAGAATACGGGAATTTCTCTGCAATGCTTACTCTGGATGAAGTTCATCTGTGGGGCATCGGCGAAGGTACTCTCTATGATTTGGAGCTGACCTTTGAACAGGATAAGGTGAAAAGCTACTTTGGACTTAGAGAGATTAAGATGGATGGGATGAAATGCCTTCTGAATGGTAAATCCATCTTTCAACGTCTCGTACTAGACCAAGGCTTCTATCCGGATGGAATCTATACCGCACCATCTGAAGAGGCGCTAGTTCAGGATATCCACTTATCCATGGATATGGGCTTTAATGGTGCCCGTCTTCATGAAAAGGTATTCGAAGCCAGATATCTATATCATTGTGATAAATTAGGTTATCTTGTATGGGGTGAGCATGCTAACTGGGGACTCGACTTATCCAATCCCAGCAGCTTAATCTCCTTTTTACCCGAGTGGCAGGAGATATTGGAACGTGATTTCAATCATCCCTCCATCATCGGATGGTGTCCCTTTAATGAAACCTGGGATTATGACGGAAGAAAACAAAATGATGAGATTTTAAAAATTATATATCATACCACGAAACGTTTTGACCCCACCAGACCCTGCATAGATACCAGTGGCAACTTCCATGTAATTACCGATATCTATGATCATCACTGCTATGATCAAGATGTAGAGCTATTTGCATCTCACTACGAGGGTTTAAAGACAGGTGGTGACCTCGTCGATTCCCTAAGCAATAGGCAGCAATTTGTGAAAGGCTTGCCGGTATTCATCAGTGAGTACGGCGGTATCAAATGGGATGTCGAAGACTCCTCGAATAGCTGGGGCTATGGCGAAGCTCCGAAAACCGCTGAAGAATTCCTGGCTCGGTATGACGGTCTGACCACGGCTTTGCTCGATCACCCCAAAATATTTGCTTTCTGCTATACGCAGCTATATGATGTGGAACAGGAGAAAAACGGATTATATACTTATGGCAGAGTAGCAAAATTTGATCCCAACATAATTAAAGCTATCAATTCCAAAAAGGCAGCGATTGAAGACTAATCGGTTATCGATGAGTAATCAGGAACGGATCCCCTAAGAACAAATTACTTTGTAATTTATTAATAAAACGCTTTCTTTCTTTTAAAAAATTAATTATGATATAATTGTAATTTATTGGAACTTATAAAAGTTAAGGAAGGAATCTGAAGCTTATGAAAATAGCCTTTTTTTCAGGTGATATTACTCGATGTGGCGGTACGGAACGGGTAGCAACAACGATTGTTCCGGCTTTGCTTAATAGAGAGAAGTATTCCATTATATTTATTAGCCTAACAGAAGCTTCCAGAAGACCCTTCTTTGAGATAGATGATTCCATAGAAAGATTTGTTTTATCAAAAAAATGGATTAACCCAGGGGCTGGGTACCTCCCAATTATTATTAAATTAATCCGTTGTATCAGAAAAAGCCAGATTGATGTCTTAATCGATATCGATGGTGTTCTGGACATTCTTTCCCTTCCTGCAAAGCTTTTTACCGGAGTCAGAGTCGTTTCCTGGGAACATTTTAATTTCTATGAGAATCTTGGCACTCCTTATCGTATTTGGATACGACGGTTCTCCGCATGGTTTTCTGATTGTATCGTTACCCTAACTGATGCAGACAGAAACTGTTATCAGAAAGTGCTCAAGACCCATCACGAGATAAGGGTAATCCATAACCCGGTTGGATATATGAACGAGATTCCAAGAATGTATCCCAGGCACATTGACAAATTTACAATTCTTAGCGTTGGTAACCTAGTTGTTCAAAAAGGCTTCGATTATATACCGGAGATTGGACTTATCCTATCCAAAAAGTATCCTCTCCTTGAATGGGAATGGCTTATTGTCGGAGAAGGCATAGAAAGAACTTCCATCCAAGATAAAATAAATGCAGCTGGACTGGAAAAAAAGATTATACTAAAAGGGCTAAGCAGCAATATGAAAGAATATTATCAAAATGCGGATCTCTATGTAATGACTTCACGAACGGAAGGGCTGCCCATGGTTTTATTGGAAGCAAAAATGTACCACCTGCCAATCATAAGTTTTGATATCCATATGGGTCTGAGAGAGATTATTCACCCTTCAAAAAATGGTTTTTTACTTCCCCCACCAATAGGAAACGGGGCAAAAGAGTTGACTGCTATGGCTGATCATATCGAAATACTGGCCACAAATGAGGCCTTATACCATCAGTTCGCAGACCACAGCTTGGAACATATGGAATCTTTTCAATTGGATTACATAGCCGATTGTTGGTGTGACTTATTGGACCGTCTGATTTAGTTGCGATGGCTAATATTTATATAAGATATTTGGTATACCACATTTGTTTGCTTCTGGCATGAGTTTTTTTTAAAATTGAACTTAGGGTGGTTCTTCGGACCACCCTATTGTTATGCAAAAATTTTCCTAAGGTGCAAGACCATAATACAGGCCAAAGCAGGATATATTTACCGCATCTGGGGTAGTTTAAATGCATCTGGTAATGTAGTTCTCTTAAGTAATCCATGAGAGCAGTCCCTCGTAGAATTACCAGCCGGTTACTGTCCGATTTTCCGAATTCTTCTGATGCTAAGATTTCTAGAAACATTTTCTTTCTATCCTCCTCTGAGATTGTTTCCGATCTAAGAAAGCGTACCCTCGCTTCTTCCAGTCCAAGATAGGATGTACCTATGGTGGTAATACACTCCGCAAATAAGCGGACACCACTTTCATTCACTAATTTTAAGAATCTCTCCTGTTCCTCCTTACTTGTCTCTCTGTTCCAGAAAACCACCCAGTCACATAAGAGCTTTAGACCAAAGCCTGATGCCATAAAATGCTGCAGCATATGTATTAACAGGTAGTACGCATGATATGCAGTCTGAGGGACCGGAAGCCGGCTTCCCAGAATATTTCTTTCTTCTTTGTATGTACCATACTCCGGAATTAGTTGTTTCAGGTATCGGTTCACTCTTGGATGATCAAAAGGTTCCGCTAACATGGTATGAAGTTCAATTGCAATACCCTCCTTTGATTCATAAACAACATGATGATTGGTATTTTGCTTCTCCTTTAATAGAAATCCCTGTGTTTCCAACAGATAACAAGCCCTCACAAGCTCCTCCCGCTTCGGAAGCAATAGGTCAATGTCGCCGGATTTGCGAAGCTCCGGATATGGATACAGCTCGGCTGTAGCAACTCCCTTTAGAACTACCACCGTGATAGAATTCCGTTCCAATAATTTCACGATATAATTCGTCCGGTAAAGCAGCTTATAGCTTTGCTGAACCGTGCGCCGGCTTATATTCTGAACATTGCGAAATAATACGGGGGGCAAGGTTTTCTCTTCTTTCAACTGCTCATATAGCAATGGTAAGACAGAATGCTTTTTCGCCTTTTCCACAACACTTTCCCACTGACATTGGGTTAGTTGCCGTACCACAGTACTTGCTCCGATACCTTCCGGCTGCAGTGCTTGTCTCAGAAGAGAACATAATGTGAACCAGTCTTCTGATATTTGATCCCTTCGATTAATCTCCATATTACCCCAACCCCCTACCCTTTTTCATTTTGTTGAAAATTATATTGATTTTTAATATGATGCTTCTCAATTCAACGGACCTAAAATAGATAATTCCGAGAATAAGATTCGGTACTATCAGGCCGGTCACCAGTCTGACCAAAATTACAGTCATAGAGTTTCCTTTCAATAACTGACATAGATAATCCACGAAAAACCAAATCATCCCGATTGACAGATGATACCATACGTATCTTAATAAAAATTGATAGAAGGAACGGTTTAAATAAAATTTGTAAATGATATATGGTTCCAGCCATGCTGAAGTTAACAGTATGCTGATCAAGGTTCCTATAAAAACTCCGATTGTCCCAAACCGCCTGACCAACAATATGGAAAACACCAAATTAAAGGCTGCACATGCAATGGATATATATCTGTCATGACGGAATAAGCCCAGCGAATTCCGGAAAACCAGTGTTACGTTCTTTAATCCGGTAACAAAGAAATTAATGCATAATAACAACACAATATCCTTGGAGAATAGATACTTCTCACCAAAGCTAATCCTTACGAAGGGATTTAATAACTCGTAAAGACAAATTGCACCCAATCCATACACCCAATGAGCGATAAAGTATGTAGTCTGATATACTATCTTTACCCGATCGACATTCCTGCCGACGCCTAGATTTCCTATACTGGCTGTAATTCCATGAAATATCTGATGAATCAGCTGGTTGATCGACTGTATAATCAGATAATAATTCGAATAAATTCCTGTGCTCATGATACCTACAAAAGAGGATAATAGTATATTATCCGTATTACCCATTACCACATCACCAATTTTGTGAAGGAATAAGGCACGGATATTCTTTGCAATCTCCTGCTTCTTTAAGTCTTCTAATGGCTTTATATTCTTTTCTTTGATATATGGATAAAGGCGGTTTGCTTTCTTTGATATGAAAATATTACCAATCAAAGTGCATATAATATAAATAAGCAGAAATAAGATAAAATTCTTTGTCGTAATTAGAATTATGATTTGCAGAACATCCTGCACTACCCAAAAGCCAGTCTGATAAAGCAATCCAAGATAAAACAGTTGATGTGCATCCATCAGGGATTTTTTATAAATTATCAGATAGGAGAGTGCTGAATTCGTAAGATACAATAAATAAATCAAGGTCAGATGCTCAACTTCAGATTGATTTTTTATCAGAACAGGGATAAAGGGTATTACGAAAAGCCCTAGCAAAGTCACTGTTACAGCTACAGCACGGTAATACCAGCCATAGATTCTCATCAATGATTTCTGCTCTTCCCTGTTATTCTCGGCGATTGGCCGATATAAGGCATAAGTAATTGCGGATTCAATTCCAAGCTCAGACAAGGCTATTACATTTAACAATTCTGTAAATAATCCATTGATACCAACATAGCTTTCGCTAAGTGTGTGTGTGAATACCACCCTTACTACATATCCCATCAGAATAGCTATCACCTTTAAGATAGTAGTAATATATGCATTTTTTAGTGAATATTCAGTTCTGCTAAGTGGCTTCACAAAGGTAAACCTCCGGTTCATATCGTTATCATCCCAGTAAGCTGATTATAAAACTGCATTACATCCGTGAATGCTTCTTCTGTATCTATTCCATACATATTCTGAAGCATCTTGGAGAGTTCTTGTACCTCATATCCTTCCATCATATACTTGCACAGAAATGCACCCATCTCATTTAACATGACTGGAGCCGTATAATCGGTATCCTGTTGATCAACTTTTGCCAACCAATAGGTACCCGCCACATATCTTAAAATATATCGATTCATTACCTCCACCTGCCAATACCCCCCACAAATCTCTTAATGATATCTCGAAAAGGTCGCAGAATAAGCCATCCCCTGCTGATCAACCGATAGATTGGATTATGAACTGAGATTTTTTTATTCTTTCTTAGGAAGAATACCAGGATTCCAATTATTTTAGATTTTTTAATCGGCCCCTCTACTGAGCTCTGATTGTCCCCGACTAAGAAAACATTATTCTTTGTAATCTTCCAGATTCTATGCATTACAAGAGTCTGTGTGTCTCTTCGATACAAAACCACGTCTCCTCGTCTTAACCGGTTTTGATTTACTTTCGAAAGCACAGCTGAATCTCTTCCCGGTAAAAACATAGGATACATACTGTACCCCTGCGGCTTGATCTGAACGGTCTTCCCATCCTCCAATAGCCTCACCACATCAATTCCATTACTCATATAATTACTCTCCAATTCATAAAACTATCGTCCAATAAAGCTTGTCTCCTGTATATATCATAAATCTGTGTTTTTTCCATATTATTACATTATTATTATAGCATTTGATAACAGGAAATGCTATAATAATTTGGTAATTATTGGGAGGTGCGTTCATGAAGATTGTAAATGGTTATATGTTAAGTAATATAAATGGGACAAGTTATGTATTACCTGTAGGTCAAAATATAGCCTTATTAAAAAAGGGCGTACAATTAAACGAAACCGGTTCTATCCTATGGAATGCTCTCAAGAGCGGAATAGGGGAGAAGCATTTACTCCCTTCTCTCATTGAATATTATGGGGCAAACGAATCGGACGTTCCTATGCTGCAGGAAGATATCTATTCGTTTCTTAAACAGTTGGATGATTTTCACCTGATTGAACGTGAGTCCGATCCTCCTACTTGTCATCTATGCCTGAACATTAATAATCTTATAATTGGTTACCACGGTCAGAAGCATTTGCTTCATCCTTCCTTATTGGACTTTGAATGTAACACAAATCCAATAGATCAGAATTGGATCATAGTTCCTCAAGCTCCTGACCCTTATCCGCTCGGTGAGATAGTTATCCGAACCGAAGAAATAGAGATTTTAAGGAATAGTGAAGCTTATATTATCACGCTCTTATCCACCTCCCCTCGGGTCCAAATCAAGCTTTCTCCGGATGGAGTAAATGCCCGATTTTATTGCTCACCTCCCTATGGTACAGCTCATATAGAAGCACTTTTTCATGCATTTCGACATGCCTTTCTCCTATATGCTCAAAAAAAGGGGATATTTGCTCTTCATTCCTCTTCCATACTATATCAAAATAAGGTTTGGTTATTTTCTGCTCCCTCGGGTACGGGAAAATCAACCCAGGCTGATTTATGGCAGAAGTTATATCAGGTCCGTATCCTTAACGGTGATCTGAACCTAATACACTTTCAAGACTCCATTCCCATGGTCTCCGGGCTGCCATGGTGCGGTACCTCACATATCTATAGTAACGATGCCTTTCCACTTGGCGGAATTGTTCTGCTGAAAAAGAATGAGAATAATTTTGTATTGGAGCTGACTAAAACCGAACAAGTACTTTCGGTAACACAGCGTCTTATCACGCCGGCTTGGACGGAAGAGATGCTTTCCTCAAATTTAGAATTTTCACTTGATTTGGTAACGCGGATTCCGGTTTTTCAATTACAATGCAGTAAAGATTCGGTTGCTGCTCATATACTCAAACAATACATCCATCAATTTTTATAATAGAATCCCTATTTCACTTATCAGCCAAGTTTATTAAGTTGAACCTCTAGCTACATTATTTATTATTGAAAAGGAAACGATTTTATGAAAAAGAAAATGAAACATATACTACAAAGAATAAACGAAGGTGTATTGAGTGATATTTGGAGTAGTACGATATGGGTTTATCAATATGCTCGCAGCTATTGGAAGAATATCATATTTTATACTGTGATTGGCTTATCCGGATCAGCAATTGCAGTTATTATTAGTCTGGTCTCAAAAAATCTTGTGGATATTATAACCGGTTACCATACCGGTCCGTTGATAAAAACCTTTGGCTTATTCATCGGCTTATCTGTTGCAAATATAATCATCGGTCAGATATCTGTATATTTATCCAGCCGGATAAATATACAACTTGATAATGAAATCAAGGTTGATATCTTCAATAAAATACTGATCACCGATTGGGAGTCTCTAAACTCTTACCATACCGGTGATCTTTTAACTCGATGGAATTGTGATTCTTCCGTGATTTCGAGCAGTATTTTAAACTGGTTCCCTAACTTAATTGTGAATACCTTCCGTTTTCTCGCCTCTTTCATTATCATTATGTACTATGACACAACGTTTGGTATATTAGCCCTTGCCGGACTACCTGTCAGTATTCTTGTGTCACGTTCCCTGCTTCGAAGAATGCAGTCCAACAACAAAGAGAGTGCTGCAATTACCGCTAAAATAACCGGCTTTACTCAGGAGACCTTCGCTAATATCCAGACAATTAAAGCCTTTGATATTATCCATACTTACAATAGTAAGCTGATGCTGCTGCAAAAAGAAGCTTTAGATATGCGGTTGAGATTTCAGAAGCTGTCCATGACCACTTCAATTATAATTTCACTCATCGGGATTGTGATTGCGAATGTCTGCTATGGATGGGGTATCTACCTTGTATGGAACGGTATTATAACTTATGGCACCATGACTCTGTTTCTAGGCCTATCAAGCTCCATGACTGGGAACCTCAACACTCTAATTTCTATGTTTCCAAATGCAATCTCATTAGCAACCTCGGTCGCCAGACTGAAGGAGATTCTTGATATGCCACGCGATAATTTTATTGATAACGACAAAGTAGATCAGCTGTTAAATACATCGAAAGAGGAAGGTATTTCACTCAGCATTCATAATCTTAGCTTTATCTACCCTACTGGAACGACAGTATTTAAAAGCTGCTCCCTGGTTGCACATCCGCATGAGGTTGTGGCGCTCAAAGGAGCCTCCGGCGAAGGAAAAACCACTCTGCTTCGGATCCTTCTTGCACTACTTCATCCACAGGGCGGAGAGTGCAAGCTTTATGTCAAAGACCATCAGGATGATCCTTTATCACTGTCACCGGCCACTCGTAAATTATTCTCTTATGTACCTCAAGGTAACACAATGTTTTCTGGTACAATTGCTCAGAATATGAGAGCTATAAAAACTGATGCTTCGGAAGAAGATATCATGGATGCCCTACGTACCGCATGTGCCTGGGAATTTATCGAAAAGTTACCGGAAGGTATTCATAGTATTATTGGCGAACGCGGCGGCGGTCTCTCTGAAGGCCAGTCACAGCGCCTCGCTATTGCACGTGCTTTGTTATGTAAAACGCCTATCTTAATATTGGATGAAGCCACCTCTGCTCTTGATGTAGCCACAGAATTGAGGGTTTTAAAAGGAATAATGCAGGACGAGTATCCTCGAACCTGCATTATTACAACTCATCGGCCTACTGTATTAAAGATGTGCAGCAGAGTATATGGGATTAAGGATTATAGCTGCCAAATTATATCCGATCATGAAATCGACAGCTTGTACTAATAACCTAATTGTTCCGGTAGCTTTCCTTCTTTTTCCCAAGTTGGACGGCAATCTTCATCATCACTCATTTGGTTTGCCTTACATTTGTTTCCATTGCTGCCAGGACAACCCTCGCAACCCCTACCCACTTTATAACCGTCAGTAATTGGACTATAGGTTCCTACCACAAAGATACCATTCATATAGAAACTGTCGCAGCCACCCCCTGTACTACCACTTGATGCATAAATTCCTTCTGCGAGATGATCAACAACGATAATCTCCGGTTTTACATAATTCTTCATAGCTTATTTTCCCTCCATTTCTTGGTTTTCACATTATAAATCGTTATTTACTTTTATCAACC
>JAQZBA010000138.1 GCA_029239365.1 Herbinix sp.
TAAGCCGAAGGCTCTCTCCGGTGGTCAGAGACAGCGTGTTGCTATGGGTCGTGCTATCGTTCGTAATCCTAAGGTATTCCTTATGGATGAGCCGTTATCTAACCTTGATGCTAAGCTGAGAGTACAGATGCGTATCGAGATCTCTAAGTTACATCAGAGATTACAGACAACTATCATCTACGTAACACATGATCAGACAGAGGCTATGACACTCGGTACCAGAATCGTAGTTATGAAGGATGGTTTAATTCAGCAGGTAGATACACCTCAGCAGTTATATGAGAAGCCGAAGAACTTATTCGTTGCAGGTTTCATGGGCTCACCTCAGATGAACATGATTGATGCAACTGTTCAGAAGAAGGGTTCTGATTTCTATGTTAACTTCGGAAGCAATTCCTTAAAGCTTCCTGAGAGCAAAGCTAAGAAGCTTGCTGATGGTAACTATGATGGTAAGGAAGTTGTTGTTGGTATCCGTCCTGAGGATATTCATGATGAAGAGATGTTCATCAGCAGCTCACCTGACAGCGTAATCGAAGCTACTGTAAAGGTATATGAGTTATTAGGTGCTGAAGTATTCTTATACTTCACAGTAAATGAAGCTTTAGATATTACTGCACGTGTTAACCCTCGTACAACAGCTAGACCTGATGATACATTAAAGATTGCATTTGATATGTCCAAGATGCATGTATTCGATAAGGAAACTGAGCAGGTTATTACGAACTAATAAGTATAATGATAGCAGGGAACACATTGTGTTCCCTGTTTTTTAATTTAAAAAGGCGCAAAGACCTGCTAGCAGTAGTGGTAGAACGATTATAGAATAATAGTATTGTGAGTAAACTATTTGAGAATGCTGCTATTTTGATAGAAATACACTAAAATATTTGTGAAATTTTAATAAAATTAGTTTACTTCTGACGAAAACGGTGTTAAAATATCTTTCGTATACATGAATTTTAAAGAAAAATAGAAATATAATATAAAGGAGTGACAATATGATTTCCAATCAAATTCTTCAAAGCACCATCGATGGATTAAAAGGGATCACACGTATCGATATCTGTGTTATGGATACGGAAGGTAAAGTTCTGGCAACAACAATAGAGAATGCAGAGCAATATGAGAATGCCGTAATAGCATTCGTAGCTTCTCCTGCAGACAGCCAGGCGATACAAGGGTATCAATTTTTTAAGGTATTTGATGAGCATCAGTTGGAATATGTGATTCTGGCGAAAGGTGATTCTGAGGATGTATTTATGATTGGAAAGATTGCTTCTTTCCAGATACAGAATCTATTAATTGCATATAAAGAAAGATACGATAAGGATAACTTCATCAAGAACTTACTACTCGATAATCTATTGTTAGTGGATATCTACAACCGCGCTAAGAAGCTTCATATTGATACCGAAGCCAGACGTGTAGTGTACATTATCGAGACTAAGAATGAGAAGGATGCGAATGCGCTTGAGACCGTTCGAAGCTTATTCTCCGGTAAGACCAAGGACTTCATTACGGCAGTAGATGAGAAGAACATAATTCTGGTTAAGGAAGTTAAGCAGAATGAAAACTATGAGGATTTGAACAAAACTGCGAAAGTGATCTTGGATATGCTTAACACGGAAGCGATGACCAAGGTTCACGTTGCCTATGGTACTATCGTGAATGAGATTAAGGATGTATCCAGATCCTATAAAGAAGCGAAGATGGCTCTTGATGTAGGTAAGATTTTCTACAGTGGAAGAAATGTCGTAGCTTACAATAACTTAGGCATCGGACGTCTGATCTATCAATTACCTATGCCGTTGTGTAAGATGTTCATTAAGGAGATCTTCGAAGGTAAATCACCGGATGATTTTGATGAAGAGACACTTACAACGATAAACAAGTTCTTTGAGAACAGTTTGAATGTATCCGAGACCTCCAGACAGTTGTATATCCACCGTAACACCTTGGTATATCGATTGGATAAATTACAAAAGAGTACCAACCTGGATCTTCGTGTATTCGAGGATGCGATTACCTTTAAGATTGCATTAATGGTTGTAAAATACATGAAGTATATGGAGCAATTAGATTATTAATAACACAATAAATACGGGCAACCGAAAAGGTTGCCTGTTTTTAACCGCAAACAAGTGATATGGTTTATCATTCATCTTGTTGTGCCATCAATCGGTGGCGAAAGGAGACATATATGAAGAAGAACTTTTTTACCGGAATACTTACTGGACTGCTGAGCGCCCTTCTTCTTGTTGTTGTTCTTGGAGCAGCATTACTACTGACAGACTATGACTCGGACAATAACTTGATCGAGATGACAGAAGCGAAAGAAGAGAGCAAAACGGAAGAGAATAAGGATGAGATCTCTGTTAGCAGCTTAGAGGTTGAAAACTATCAATCGATCGTTAAGAAATTGGAAGCACTGGATAATCTGATCGACCTTAAGTACCTGGATGATGTTGATGATGTAGATTTTGCAGATGGTGTATATAAGGGGTTTATCGCAAGTCTTGGTGATCCTTATTCTACCTATTATACTGAAGATGAATACAAGGCATTAATGGAAAGTTCCTCCGGAGTCTATGTGGGCATTGGTGCTTCCGTATCCCAGGATGCTAAGACGGGTATTATCACCATTGTTAAGCCATTCGTAACGGGTCCGGCATATAAGGCAGGGGTTAAGCCGGGTGATATCATAAGCAAAGTTAATACCGAAGAGGTAACCGGTGTTGATTTGTCTGAAGTCGTTAGTAAGATGAAGGGCAAAGCCGGAACGAAGGTGAATGTAAGTGTACTTCGTGAAGGCGAGAAGGAACCACTCGAATTCACTATTACCCGTAAGAAGATAGAAGTTCCTACTATTGAGTATCAGATGCTTGAGGACAAAATAGGATATATCTTGATGTCTGAATTTGATGAGATTACAGTTGCACAATTTGATGCTGCGGTTGATGATCTTGAGAAAAAGGGAATGAAGGCCTTGGTGGTAGATGTCCGTAACAATCCCGGTGGACTCCTGGATGCTGTCGTGCAGATACTGGACCGTATTCTTCCTCCTGAGCTACTGGTATATACCGAAGATAAGTATAACAAACGTGTTGAGGAATTTGCCAAGGATAATACGAAGATTAAAGTACCTATGGCAGTACTGATTAATGGTAACAGTGCAAGTGCTTCTGAGATTTTTGCAGGAACACTGCAGGATTATAAAGCAGCTACCATTGTAGGTACAACAAGCTTTGGTAAAGGCATTGTGCAATCCGTGTATCCGTTTAATGATGGATCTGCTGTTAAGCTTACCATCTCCAAATACTATACTCCGAATGGACGTAACATCCACGGGACAGGAATCAAACCGGATGTAGAGATAGAGTTGGATGAAGCGATGCAAAAGGAAGTAATTATTCCGATTGCTAAGGATAATCAGCTTCAAAAAGCGATTACATCATTAAAGAAAAAGATTGGATAATTTTTAACAAAGTGATATTGACTTTGCGAACTTAGATTATTAGAATAGAATAGATTGCATGAATTCCCCTCGTGTAGGGGAATTTTTGCATTCTTCCGTTTTATCAATTACTAAGTTATCAAATATATGGAGGGACACATGAAGACAATAGCTATTATTATTTTTGCACTGACTTACCTCTCATTATTAGCTTTTCCGAAGGTAAGAGCATATATTGCACTTACTTCAGCAGCTCTTTTTGTAATATTAGGCATATTACCTATAGGTGAGATCATTACTACGGTGGATTGGAATGTTATTATGATGATTGCCGGTACCATGGGTGCCGTTGGCTTATTCATAGAATCTAAGATGCCATCCTTGCTCGCTGATTATATTATTGAGAGGATGCCGAATGTAAAATGGACGATTATATCCCTGGCACTCTTTGCCGGCATTATCTCGGCATTTGTTGATAACGTGGCTACCGTTCTTATGGTAGCACCCGTGGCGCTTACGATAGCAAAGAAACTAAAGATATCTCCGGTACCTAGTGTTATTGCGATAGCAATATCCTCTAACCTCCAAGGTGCAGCCACATTGGTTGGAGATACTACCTCCATTCTATTGGGAGGTTATGCGAAGCTGAACTTCCTGGATTTCTTCTATACGGATGGCAGAATAGGCATCTTCTGGGTGGTTGAGGTAGGAGCATTGGTATCGACCTTCATTCTTATGTGGCTGTTCCGCAAGGAAAAGCAGCCAACCACTGCAATGTCTAGAACTTTGGTGGAGGATAAGGTACCAACAGTACTTTTGGTTGGTATTGTTGTTCTTCTCATCTGTGCTTCTTTTGTTGAGAATAAACCCGAGATTACGAATGGTATCATCTGCATCGGAATATTTTTAATCGGATTAATTCGAAAATTAATTAAGACCAGAGATAGAGCCTCCTTTACTGAGGCTTTAAAGAGCATCGATTTTGATACCATATTATTGCTGATGGGATTATTTATTGTGATTGGTGGAATTACAGAAGTAGGTTTGGTGAATGATATCAGCCAATTGTTTGTAAGTGTAAGTAAGGATAATGTATTTTTGATCTATACTCTGGTTGTATGGGCATCCGTATTATTCTCGGCCTTCATTGATAACATTCCTTATGTTGCTACGATGCTTCCTGTTACAGCACAGATTTCAAGCTTGCTGGGAATTGAACCTAACCTATTATTCTTCGGTTTACTCATTGGAGCTACCTTAGGTGGTAATATTACACCGATTGGAGCCTCCGCTAATATAACAGGGCTCGGAATTCTTCGTAAGGGCGGTTATGAGGTAAGTGCACCAACCTTTATGAAGATCAGTGTACCCTTCACATTGGCTGCAGTAATCTCGGGTTATATTCTAACTTGGATTATCTGGAGATAACGATAAGATTATTACAACAGGAGTACCTGGTATTACCTTATGCGAGCTATTTATCGCCGGGGTAATTGCAGGTACTCCTTTTTAGTTTCATTGAATATTACGCCCAATGAGATAAAAAGTACACCATATGGAGAAGATGTTTACTATTGTGTAATCCGCTCAGGTGTGAAAGTGTTAAGTTTCACCTTGCTCATAAAGTCTTTGATTATAGAGAAATATAAGGGGATAGGAGGAATTTGGAGGATATTTAATGAAATATGTAGTTATTTTTATTCACAATTTTATAATTACCTCTAAAGTAAATCTCAAATCATCCGATAAATATGTTATAGAGTAAGAGGGTGGTGGGCAACCAGAATATGGGAGCCTAGCAGTTAAAGTTATAAGATAGGTGGTGATCAGGATGCGTATTGATGCATTCAACAAGGTTAGTCAACTCTATAAGACGAATAATGTTAAGAGTACAGAGAAATCAAAAGGCAGCAGTTTTAGTGATACACTTGAGATCTCCCAGACAGGTAAGGATTATCAGGTAGCAAAACAGGTTGTTGCACGTACTCCGGACATTAGAGAGACAAAGGTTAATGACATTAAGCAACGTATGGAAGCCGGTGCTTATCATGTCAACATCGAGGACGTGGCAGATAAACTAGTGGAAGAGTATTTTAGCGATACTATTTAACAGGATAAATCCAAGCGCCGTTCATTGCATCCATATCAGCATAATAAATGGCGCTTGTTGTGTTAAATAGCAAGCTTAAGTGAAGAGAAAGTATCTTCGCACTGTAATTGCAGTAGGAAGATGCAGCACGGAGGGATATACGGTGGCAAGTTTAATTGATGAATTAATCAGTGTGCTGGAAGAAGAGTGTGACGTATATCAGCAATTAATACCGATCGCTGATGAGAAGACGCAGGTTATCGTTAAAAATGATCTGACTTCCTTGCAGGATATTACTTCAAAGGAACAAAGAGCAGTCGGTCATATCAATACGTTAGAACGTAAAAGAGACCAGATTATGAACAATATCAGGACGGTAATTAATCGTAAGTCCGGAGAATTCACCTTAAAAACCTTAATTGGTTTAATGGAAAAGCAACCAAAAGAGCAGAAGGCTCTTTCTATTATACATGATAATCTAAAAAGCAATATTCAGAGATTAGTCGAAATTAATAATCGTAATATGTCATTAATACAACAATCCCTAGAAATGATAGAATTCAATATGAATTTTATTCAAAGCACAAGGATGTCGCCGGGGAACAACACTTACACAAAAGGAGCTTCTCAATATGATGCTCCGGCTTCCAGAACAGGGATGTTCGATGCGAGGCAGTAAGAGACAGGAGTGGTGTAGGTTATGAGCTCGATGAGTGGCTTGTATATCGGTGTGTCCGGCTTGAATGTAAGTCAAGCAGCTTTGAATGTTACTTCACATAATTTAGCGAATGTTGATACCACCGGATATGTTCGACAACAAGTGGTATTAACTGATTTCAATTACATAAAGTTAGGTGACTCCTACGTTTCTTCTATGATTAAGGGCTTAGGAGCTGATTTTGCGACTGTTAAGCAGGTTAGGGATAACTTCCTGGATCAGTCATATCGTCAGGAGATCGGAAGAGAAGCCTTTTATGAGGCCCAATACAAATCGGTAGAGGAGATTGAAGGCTTATTCGGTGAGCTCGAGGGGGAATCCTTTCAGAATACGATGAATGATCTGTGGATATCCCTGCAGGAACTGGCGAAGGAGCCGGATAGCGTGGTTGCACGTGCATCTCTGATTCAGACATCAGTAACCTTCATTGAACGAGCAGAGAATATATCAAACCAATTGAATGATTATCAGGTGAATTTGAATACTCAACTGAAGGATCAGGTAAATAGGATTAATGAGATTGGTGAAGAGATTAAACAAGTTAACTGGAAAATCAGACAATATGAAAGTACCGGCGTTGAGAATGCGAATGATCTTCGAGACCAACGTAATAATCTGTTAGATGAGCTAGGTAAGATGGTTCGCATCAGCTATAAGGAGAATGCCGATGGCATTGTTAATGTCAGTGTAGAGGGAGTTCCTTTTGTTACTGAGGATATGTCCTTTAAGATGGATACGGTCAGAGTAAGTGATACCACAGAGATGCTGAAGCCTGTGTGGGTGGCTTTCGGTAATATCGATGTATTTAACCTGGATCGGGCAGCATCCTCACTGGATAATACAGATATTGGTTCCCTGAAGGGTTTGTTGACCTCGAGAGGTCAAAAGCAAGCGAACTTTACGGATATTCCGAAGAGAGATAACTATGCCTCGGATGCTTTGTATCAAACAGCAATTCTTGATTTTAATATTGGTATCAATTCTTCTGTCGTTATGTCGACACAGGCACAATTTGATCAGCTGATCCATGGTATCGTTACTACGCTAAACGATATCTTAAGCCCGAATAAGCAGGTTACCTTATCAGACGGTTCGGTGATAAAGATATTAGATGTGGATAAAGCACCCGTGGGTATGGATAGTAATGCTACCAAGGGGGAAGCGTTATTCATCCGTAAATCAATGCCACGTTATGGTGATGAAGAGGAAGTAACCTATCTGCTTGATGATGGTGTAAGTTATGATTCAATCTGGACAAGGATCTACAATGAAGAGGATTCTGCGGATAACTACTCTTTATTCACACTTGGAGAGATAGAAGTGAATCCGAAGATTATGCAAGACTATTCCTTGATCCCTCTATCCAGTAACTCCGGTTCCGGTGATTATGATATTGAGACAGCGAAGAAGCTGATCTCCGAATGGCAGAGTGCGTTCTCTACGTTATCACCGAATACCTTAACTTCATATAATTTCAGTGATTACTATACTTCCTTTATCTCAGAGATTGCAAATCGTGGTGAACAATATTATACCATCAGCACAAACCAAGCGGCGATGGCGGAAAGTATTAATAATCAGCGGTCAGAAGTAACCGGTGTATCCTCGGATGATGAGCTGACCAACTTGATCAAGTATCAGCATGCTTATAATGCATCGGCGAGATATGTTAATGTTGTTAGTGAGATGCTGGAGCACGTGATAATGAACTTGTCCTAACATGGATGGATTGGAGTGATATTATGTCATCAACATTTTTTGGATTGAATATAGGACAGACAGGATTGTATGCTTACCAGTCGGCTCTGGATACGACCGCTCATAACATCTCAAATGCTGAGACAGAAGGTTATTCCAGACAGGTAATGGAGCAGAAAGCTGGCAAGGCCCTGAAGGTGAATTCCACCTATGGTATGTCGGGTACCGGTGTCAGTGTAACCGGAATTGTTCAGCAGCGGGAAGAATATTATGATTCGAAGTATTGGAAGAATAATACCATGTACGGCGAGTATTCCAGCAAATCCTATTACATGAATGAAGTTGAAAGTTATTTTAATGAGGTAAGTGTCGAAGGCTTTACCACAACCTTTAATTCTATGTATGAAAGCCTTCAAGAATTATCAAAAGATCCCTCCAGTCTGAATGTTCGTACCCAGGTAGTAAATTATGCGAAGAGCTTTGCGGAGTATTTCAATTCCTTATCTGTGAATCTGAACAGCATTCAGGAAGAGTGTAACTTCGAAATACGTAATAAGACGGATCAGATTAATTCCTGTGCGCAGCAGGTAGCGGCTTTGACCAAACAGATTAACACCCTAGAGGTAACCGGAGGCACGGCAAATGATTTGCGTGACCAAAGAGCACTATTAATTGATGAGTTATCTGAGATTGCCGATATCTCTGTGTCAGAGAAGAAAGTAGGCGCGGGCTTCGGTGTCACCAACTATATTGTAAAGCTGGACAGTGTAACCTTAGTTGAGGATGGTAATTATAATTCCTTACAGGTAGTCCCTAGGGAAAAGAAAGCAAATCAGAATGATGTAGATGGGTTATATGATATTAAGTGGCAGAATGGTCAGGATTTTAACATGAGGAGTGCTTCCCTTGGTGGAGCCTTGCAAGCAATGATCGAGGTTCGTGATGGTAATAACGGCTTCAATCTACAGGGCAAGGTAACAGCAGAAGTAGGTGATAATTATGTTACCATGATTGACGCTAATATCAACTCGATAGAAAAACTGAATATACCGGAGACGGGAGTTATTACAGTGGGTAACCGTAATTATAACTATTCAGGTTTTGATGTGGTTAAGGATTCGGGTACAGGGAATTTTATCTATACCTTTGAACTGGAAGATGTCGTTACAGTTGATGCGATTGATGCGAATTCCAGTGTAGGAGAAAGTATTAATTATAAAGGTATTCCATATTATATGGAACAATTGAATGAATTTGTGCGTACCTTCACCAAGGCTTTTAATGATATTCATCGAACCGGTGAGGATCTGAAGGGTAATGCAGGAATGGATTTCTTCAGTGCCACCAGTAAGGTCAGCGGACGAGATTATGCCTTTGGACCAT
>JAQZBA010000139.1 GCA_029239365.1 Herbinix sp.
ATCGGATTATGGAGAATTGTATCAATGGATTGTATTATAATATTCAATTTGTTGCTGTTGGTTATGTATGTATTCAATAAAATTAGGGAGTATAGATATTGGATTTATATTTCAACCAATAAGAAGATTAGTGTAATATCCAACTAATATATTACGAGAATTTGCTTGTATTCTATAAGTATAGATACTATACTAAATACATGAGCATAGCAAAAATGTTATTACGAAAGGAAGATTAAGAGATGGAAATGACATTAAGATGGTTTGGAGAAAAGCATGATAGCGTTACGCTGGATAAGATAAGACAGATTCCCGGAGTGAGCGGAGTTGTATCCTCCTTACATGATGTTCCGGTGGGAGAGGCATGGAAGCTGGAGGACATCTTGAAATTGAAGAAAACCGTTGAGGATGGCGGACTTAAGCTGATTGGTATTGAAAGTGTGAATATCCATGAAGACATTAAGATTGGTCTACCTTCACGAGAACAATATATTGAGAATTATAAGCTATCCCTAGAGAATCTGGGCAAGGCGGATGTGCATCTGGTGTGTTATAACTTCATGCCGATCTTTGACTGGACAAGAACTGATCTGGCGATGCAATTAGAGGATGGTTCTTATGCACTGGCTTATGATGAGAATATGATTAAAGGAATTGATCCCTCATCTATGTTCGAGCGCATGGAGAAGGAAAGTGGCGGCTTCATCCTTCCCGGTTGGGAGCCGAACCGCAAGGATGAGATTATGGGCTTGTTTGAGAAATATAAGGATGTCACGGCTGAGAAGCTGATGCAGAACCTGAAGTATTTTCTAAATTCCATTATGCCTGTTTGTGAGAAATATAAGATTAAGATGGCAATCCATCCGGATGATCCGGCTTGGAGTGTATTTGGCTTACCGAGAATAGTAACCAGTGAAAAGGCGTTAGAGCAGATCGCTTCTCTTAACGATAGCCATTATAATGGATTTACTTTATGTACCGGTTCTCTTGGTAGTAACCTGAAGAATAATCTTCCAGAGATTATCCGTAATCCGAAGATCAGCGAGAGAATTCATTTTGCCCATCTGCGAAATATGAAGTTCGATAGTGAAGGTGTGTTCCATGAGAGCTCCCATCTGTCTTCTGATGGTAATTTTGATATGTATGAGATTGTTAAGGCTCTTTATGAGAGTGGGTTTGACGGTGTGATCCGTCCGGATCATGGAAGAATGATCTGGGGTGAGCAGGCAAGACCCGGCTATGGTCTGTATGACAGAGCCCTTGGAGTAGCATATCTGAATGGTCTGTGGGAAGCAGTGAACAAAAGCAGTAAATAGACTGGATCGAAATACGGAACACAATATCAAGTTATAATAAGTAATAATCATCACACAGCAAATTGGTGCTGGCAGATTGGAGATTGATATGAAATTAAGAGATTATGATCAGACCTGGAGAGCGAAGGGCTATGAGCTGCCTGAATATGATAGAGATCAGGTAAGGAAAGCCACGGTGACAAACCCTACCTGGATCCATTTTGGCGCCGGTAATATCTTTCGCGGTTTTCCGGCAGCAGGCTTACAGAAGCTTCTCGACAGCAAGAGCTACGATAAAGGCGTGATTGTTGCAGAAGGCTTTGATTATGAGATTATTGAGAAAGCTTATAAACCCTTTGATGACCTAAGCCTTCTTGTAGTACTAAAAGCAAACGGAAGTATCGAGAAGAAGGTAATCGGTAGCGTGGTTGAGTCTTTGGCGGCGGACAGTTCGAATCATACAGAGTGGTCCAGATTGAAGGAAATTTTTATTAATCCTTCTCTTCAGATGGCTAGCTTCACAATAACGGAGAAGGGTTATAGTCTATTCGATTCCAAAGGTGACCATCTTGGTGTGGTAGAAGCTGATTTTAACATCGGCTTAGAGAAACCGAATAACATCATGGGTAAAGTAACTGCATTACTTTATGAGAGATATCTGGCAGGAGCAGCACCGATTGCTATGGTTAGTATGGATAACTGCTCTCATAATGGTGACAAACTGTACAGTGCAGTAGAAGCCTATGCGGAACACTGGGTGAAGAACGGTTTTGCTGAGGAAGGTTTCTTGGGTTATATTACTGATTCGAATAAGGTGTCCTTCCCTTGGAGCATGATTGATAAGATTACACCAAGACCGGATGATAAGGTGAAGCAGATGCTTGCGGAGGATGGTTTTGAGGATACCGATCTCATCATCACCGGTAAGAATACCTATACTGCTGCCTTTGTTAATGCAGAAGAGACCGAGTACCTAGTGATTGAAGATAAGTTTCCGAATGGTAGACCACCATTTGAGAAAGCAGGAATATTATTTACTGATCGCGAGACGGTAGATAAAGTAGAGAAGATGAAGGTGTGTACCTGCCTGAATCCACTTCATACCTCCCTTGCGATCTTCGGCTGCTTATTATCCTACCAGACCATCTGGGAGGAGATGAGAGATGCTGAGCTTGTGAAATTGGTGAATAAGATCGGCTATGTAGAGGGTATGCCCGTAGTAGTGAATCCGGGAGTACTGGAACCTCAGGATTTTATTAAGGCTGTACTTGAGCTACGTCTTCCGAATCCATTCATGCCGGATGCACCTCAGAGAATTGCAACGGATACTTCTCAAAAGCTGCCGATCCGTTTCGGAGAGACGATCAAGGCTTATGTAGAAAGTAAGGAATTAAGAGTAACGGACTTAACCTTTATTCCTCTTACACTGGCCGGTTGGTGCAGATACCTGATGGGTATCGATGATAATGGTAATGCCTTTACACCTAGCCCTGACCCAATGCTTGCTGAGGTTCAGGAATATGTGAAGGATATTAAGCTTGGAGATAAAATGATAAAGAACGCTCTAAAGCCGATACTGTCCAATGAGAAGATTTTTGCAGTGAACCTGTATGAGGTTGGACTTGGTGAGAAGGTAGAAGGAATGTTCCTGGAGTTGATTGCAGGTATTGGTGCGGTAAGAGCAACCCTACAGAAATATCTAGCATAGATCGATGAAAGACTAATGGCAAACAGTTAAAACGGGACGGTTGCAAAATTCATTTTGCAACCGTCCCGTTTCTAATTAATTAACACAGAGCATTGGTCGGAGAGAGACAGCTATGATTTTCACATACATAATATGTGGTTTTGTCATTTATCTTCTGATAATCTACGACATAATTCGCAGTTTTTAACACTTCCTCCGCATTTTCTTCTGATTTCATCAGAACGACAGTGTTTGGTTCGAAATTCTGTGCTAGATAATCGGTCAGAGCTTCATAATCCTCTTTTTCATCCGCTACACACACGATTTCCTTAGAGGGATATAATGCTCCAAGAAAAGCAATCAGCGAGAAGCTGTGTCCGGCAGGATAATCCTTTACCTGACCTGCTAGGAAACGAAGCTGTTTATCAGCATATTCCACCATCTTGGGATCTGCGGTCAGGTGAGCAAGTCGCGTAAGCACATAGCCTGCGACAGAATTACCGGAAGGGATTGCACCATCGTACACTTCCTTGGGGCGATAGATTAATTGCTCAGCATCAATAGCATTCAGGAAGAAGCCACCGTATTTATCATCCCAGAATAGTTCCAGCATATCATTTGCAAGTGATAAGGCACGCTTGATATACTTGATTTCAAAGGTAACCTCATATAAGGAGCATAATGCCATCCCATAGAAGGCATAGTCATCAATAAGGCCGAAATGAGCAGAATCTCCATCCCGGAACCTGACATAGAGTTTTCCGGTGTCATCCGTAAGACGTCTGCTAATAAATTCCGCAGCCTGTACTGCAACATCAGTGTAATCATTATTCTGAAATACTTTGGCAGCCGTAGCATAAGCAGTAATCATCAAGGCGTTCCAGGAGGTCAGGAGCTTATCGTCCTTATGAAGCTGGTTGCGGTTGAGTCGATAGGAATACATCTGATTGCAAACACGAAGAACTCGTTCGTTATCCGGCTTAAGATCATTCGATTTGATTAGGTTAGGAATGGAAGCTCCTTCAAAATTACCATCCTTAGTAATATTAAAGTATTCATTGAAGAAGGCTCCATCATCATTACCAAGGACAGAGGTAACCTCCTCCGGAGTGAAGACATAATATTTTCCTTCCACTCCTTCGCTATCTGCATCTTGGGCGCAGTAGAAGCCGCCTTCCTTATCGGTCATTTCTCTGCGGATATATTCCAGAATCTGTTCGGCTACTGCTTTATAGATGGGGTTCTTCGTATATTGATAGGTTTCCGTATAGGTGATGGCAAGCATTGCATTATCATAAAGCATTTTCTCAAAATGAGGTACCAGCCATCTGGCATCGGTTGAGTAACGAGAGAAACCATAACCGATGTGATCATAGATACCGCCGCGGTACATATGCATCAGGGAGTTCTCAACCATAAAGAGTGCTTTCTCATCTGACTCCAGCTTGGCATAACGAAGTAAAAACATCAGATTATGAGGCGTGGGGAACTTAGGCTCATTACCAAAGCCACCATAATCATGGTCGAAACTCTGACTAAACTGAGTTACAGCTAGATCGATGAGATCTTTAGTAACCTTCGCACTGTCAGACGAAGCTTCGAATTCGTGCTTCATAATATCTGCTAATTGGTCTCCGGTACGAAGCATTGAGGTAGGATTCTTCGCCCATTTGACAGCGATCTGATCCAATAGATCCATAAGACCGAGAACTCCATACTGGGTGTGCTTCGGAATATAAGTTGCTGCATAGAAGGGCTTCTGATAGGGTGTCATTAGGATGGTCAATGGCCAGCCGCCATGACCAGTCGTAGCCTGACAGATGGTCATATACACAGTATCGATATCCGGACGTTCCTCCTTATCCACCTTAATACACACAAAGGATTCATTAAGAAGGGCAGCTACCTCATCATCTTCAAAGGATTCATGCGCCATTACATGACACCAATGACAGGTAGAATAGCCAATGCTTAAGAAAACAGGCTTATTCTCCTTCTTCGCTTTATCAAATGCTTCCTCTCCCCAGGGATACCATTTCACCGGGTTGTATACATGCTGAAGGAGATAGGGGGATTTTTCTTCGGCCAATTTGTTGGGAATTCGGGTAGTTCCTTGACCTTTATTCGTTACATGTTCGGTTGTATTCATTTTTACACTCCTTATCGCTACTTTTTAAATACAAGAAAACTTATTTTGTTATTATGCCAATAAGGAGCTTAATTTAATTATAAATCTGTAAAAATTTAAAATTCAATTTGTATATTACAGAAACACATTTTTTACATTGTTATAGGAACTTATCTGAAAGGTAATAGAATATACCTAATAATGGCGAAACTATTTATTCAAGTGGTTGATTGTCAAATTTATAATACTCTTTTATTTCACGAGTATTAACAAGAATGAATTGTTTTCCATCCCATTCGAATTCATCTTCAAAGGATTTCCCCTTTAAATTATCATAATATTGTTTACTAAATTTAGTATTATTAACTTTTATAAGTTTTGTGGAATAGTAGTCTGTTGAATTACTTATGAATAAGGATGGATATTCCTTAATAGGCAACTCTTCCACGATTCCATCTTTTCGTAAAGTAAATAATTGAAAGTTATTACCGTTACTAGTAGCATACTGACCTAAGGTAAAATCTAAATCCCCATCATTATTATAATCATCAAACTGTAGATCAAAGGATGACATAAAAATTAAGTTCCCAGTAAAGAATTCGCTTAAGTAAGTATGAGCAATCGTATTAAAGCTTTCATCTACCAATTCAATTATAAAATCGCCTTCCCAGATAGTACCGAAAATTGGTCCTGGGTTCCAGTCTTCATAGTATTTACCTTCAACCATTCTCAGCATTAGATACTGGTTTTTACCATTAAAGGGGTACATAGAATTAAAAGACAAGGTAACGGGTGAATCAACAACTATTTTAGCTTCGGTAGCGGCATTCTCAATCACTTTGATTGTGGGTTCCTGGGTGATTAATGCAACTGTAGATATGTTATCATTCGTTTTTGCTATAGAGCATGCTACAAGTAAGAAAATTGATGTTAATAGTCCTGTTACAATGAGGATTTTCTTTTTCATAAATTACCACCATTCCTTAGTACATAATTATCATTAGCAATACTCTTAACAAGGGAATGTCATTCAAATAAATTTCCCCTTGCTCCCCATAGTTCATAATCAGTATGGTTCAGGTAGATCGAATCTTGAGGCAATCCAATTGTCTGACTTATTACTTCAAAAACAGCAGTTGCAAACGCCTTATACTATTTATGTGCCGGGACCTCAATGAGCTCACGATACCTTTAGAATTGCACCGAAATATGCATATTGACCCGCATTATTCAGGTGTCTTTAATAGTAGAACTGATTGTTATATAAGGATTATAGGATAATATGATTGATTGGTCAATTAGTTATCTTCTTTGATGAGAAGAGGCTTTACCTTATTCGGTAAATTAACAATAATTTTACCATAATATGATTATAGTCTATACATTGCTGTGGTATAGTTAATATGTGATCAAGCAAACATATGGACGATGCTGTGAACTGTAGGACAGCGAAAGGAGAATGAAATTATGGTAGAGAAAATGGAGCAGTCAACGATACAAGAGCTACAAAATGGAAGGTACCTTGTTAATTTGTCAGATGATATTAAGGAAATTCCGGGTGAAAACAATACCGCAGAAGATTACAACTTTGCAATTGACGATGAGGAGTGGGGGAACGACTTTTAATTAATAGATATAATAATAGCCCAAAAATCTATTTTTGATTTTCGGGCTATTATTATAAATTCATTGAAACTTAAATTGCTCATTTAAATTAGCTTCACGATGTCATATTGCGAGTTGATAATTAACCATAGTTGATTATTATAAATGGTAATATTCCATATGCCGATGCCATTCAATTTATATTTGTCTACCAGCGATAACAGCGCATTGATACTTCGGGCATCAATAAACCACACAATATGAACGATAAGATTCCCCGAATTATCTATTACATAACGAAAGTAGGGGGTTTGTGATATGTCATCAAATTGTATTGCAGCACCTACGTTTCGTGCCAAATCGATGACTCTATCCGAAGTAAGTGTATACACACTTGACAGGCCTGGATAATACGGAAGCTCCCAATCGTAGCCAATGATTGCCAGACCAATAATTTCCTTATCCGGCGATATATAATTCTTGGTAGAGCTTAAAAATAGATCAATTTCGCCAATGGAGCTGATAGGAGAAGGTGGACCTACGCTGGTTGCCCAATGAAAATCCATAAAAATAATATTGTGAGTTATTTGATACAGAATAGTATAATCTAAGACTTCAAAGGGTACTCCATTATTACCAATAGAAATATTCGTATTGATTGTCACAAAGACAAGATATCCTTCTACTCCTAAGCGTTCTGTTATTCTGCGAAAATAGCTTTCAAATAGGGTTAAATTATTTGCATTAATATATTCCAGAGAAATATTTACTCCGTAATAGCCTTTCGTCTTAAGTATTGTGAAAACGTTTTCGATTTGCTTATTTTGAAGCTCGGTATTTAATAAAAGCTCATCGAAAACATCGATATTAGATTCCCCCACTATCGTCAAGGTGGTCAATAACATGAGTGGCACTACACTATATTCTTTCGCAATCCGGATTATTTCAGTTTCATCATAATAAGTAATTATTTCACCATCTTTCGTTGCAGTATAATTTAATATCGAAAGATAGGTTAGATAAGGTAAAGTCCTTCTGAGTGTATGTTGGTTAATGAAGGACAATGTATTACCATGGGTCGATATCTGGCCTTTTGTATCATATTTGATCACGATTACTTCACCCGGAATGAGGTACACTCTGTCATGTAGATAGGGATTATTCCGATATAATTGCAAGATTGAGACTTGATAGGTGGAGGCTATATCACCTAAGGTATCCCCTTCTTGTACGATATGGGTGATTTCAGGGTATGTAATAACGATTGTCTGTCCTATCACTAAAGTATTATTTATATTTAAACCATTATCTATAATGAGTCTCTCAATTGAGATACCGTAATAATCCGCTATGGATTGCAGAGTTTCACCTTGTTTCACGACATGGATCAGCATGATTAACCTCAAAAGTAAGCTTTATATAAATATATGTGGAAGAAGACAGATTATTTGATATTTCTAATTAATAACGGTAATTGCTGATATAAATGCATAAGTTTGTATACAAACATAGTGCCGCATGCTATGATAGAAGTGTATTCAATGAAATTGAATGGATTGAGTACATTGGCTATGAAGATTTGAATGTTAATCATGTTTGACTAAGAACGAACAGCATTGGAAAACAATCATATATTTCTTCTTTGTTTCGCAGTAATAATACACAGCTTGGGTGACCTTCCTGTGCGGCACATTTAACGAAAATGAATTCACCGGGTTAATATCGCTTACAAAAGTGAAGAATTTCTGATAAGATATTTATATTAGCATTTAATATAAAGGAATGACATCAGATCGTACTGTTAATGAATGAAATCCGCCGGACATTCTTTGATAGAGCTCATTTTCAAGTAGTAGTTGTAAGGAGGAAATTATGTTTGAACTCAATGATTATATCATATATGGGGAGTACGGAGTATGTCAAATCGCTGATATTTCTACGCCACCCATAACAGGAATTGATAAGAAAAGTAAATACTATATATTACATCCCATGCGTACAGCCGGGCATACGATTTATACCCCGGTGGATAACACAAAAGTTGTCATGCGTAAAATCCTTACACAAGAAGAAGCGTTAGAATTAATCAACCGAATTCCTTTCATAGATGCTATATGGATTGCAAATGATAAACTTCGCGAGGATTACTATAAAAAGGCCATGCGCTCCAATGACATCGTAGAATGGGTCAAGATAATTAAGACCTTATACCTTCGGAAAGAGGAGCGGAAAGCAGAGGGTAAGTCTGTGTCCGCAACGGATGAAAAATATTTTAAGATAGCTGAAATGTGTCTGAATGATGAGTTAGCCTTAGCCCTTGGTATTCCGTCAGATAAGATGAAAGACTATATGTTGAATAAAGTCGGAGATCCCATGAGATAGTTATTTCTTAGTTCGTCCTTATTATATAAATGATATAAGAACAGCCCGTGAACAAGAGCATTCCTGTTTTGAGATGCTTAGAGATCATGGGTTGTTTTTATTTGCGAGTAAGTAAATATGAGCTTTGCGAACGCGAACCAGAGGTTGATGATACACTACTTAATAACTTCTAAGCTTAACTCTCTGGCGATGATATTTGATACCTCTTCTGCAACTTCGCCTGTAAAATTA
>JAQZBA010000140.1 GCA_029239365.1 Herbinix sp.
CCGCAATTAAACTATGGCCCTTTGCAGTTAAATGATTTACGCTCACCAGATAGGAGCTAAGCAGATAATTCATAGCGAGTTTTTTATTAAATACCTCTGCAGCATCCACAATTCCCGTCCCATATTCCTTAGCCAAAGACCGGATCATCTCTGCTAGCTCTTCATCACTGGAGCATCTACTGCTGTAGTATTCCTTCTTGCAATCCGGTGCCGGTGTGATCAGAAGAAGCTTTGCACCGTAATCAAGTCCCTGTTCAATCATCTGCCTCCAGGCATTCTCTGCCACATCCGTCGTAAGATACATATCATTGCGTCCGTAATCGATCGTGATTAGATCCGGCTTATGACACAATACCTCTTCTGCAAAGCGCTTTGCTCCTGTAACAGAATTCTCTCCTCCTACAGCACTGGTAATTACATTGATTACAGCAGTAGGAAAGCGGTTATTTAATATCCGGTGCAACTGATGCGGATACGCATCAAAGGTCTTAACCATATGGGCTGCAGTATAACCGCAGGGTATACTATGGCCGTGACCTACCATATGATAGCTCCTGTTTTCTGGCCACACCTTATTTAATTTTCTTACCTCATCCCTTAGATAAGTACTTCTGTCTGCTATCATTTCCACCCCTTCTATTCTTTGCCTGACACAATTACTGAATCTATTCCTAGCACATCAGCAATCTTTTTGATTGTCTTCGCATGATGTCCTACTCCAAGCGCATAATGATGAGTCGGCCCCTCCATTACCCATTTCTTGACGAATTCCTTCGTTGTCGGCTCAAAAAATCCTCTGGTATTGGTATTACCGGTAGGCGGAATCGGTCCCTTCTTCGAAAATCCTTCCCCGATCACAAAGCGGAATTTGCCTTCGCCGCTTTGAGTGATACCCAGCATGGTGATTGGCCCTTCTTTTATCTTGAATTCAACAGAAGCCCCGCTTCCTGGTTTTCCATGATATTTTGTCAGGCTTCGTAGTACCGGTTTCCCCTCCGCGATTGCGATATGATGCGGTCCATCATGACCTACCAGAATAAAATCCTCCTTAAAATCAAAGGGATGGAATTCCGCAAAGCTTCCACCGATATTCATACGATCCATAATAAGCATAGCGATACAGGTTTTTAAATCATACTCACCGCACATAGGAATACCCTGTGCATTGAGAATTGAGTTACCTACTATAAAGGTGGTAGCCACCTTCTGTTGAATACTATTATCTTCGCCTTCATAGTAATAAGCTAAGCCTGTCAGGTTATATTTCTCAACTAATTTATCTAAGGCAACCGCATTCTTCGCTGCCTGGTACAGATCTTCCTCTGTGAGTTTTCTGGTCACCGGATCACTTACCGGCTCCGGCATATCGAATTCTTCCCGTATTACCTTGATTTTATCGAGAACCTCTTCCTCCGTGACCCCTTCAAAAATACGTACTGCATCCTCCACTTCAAGGAGTGGAACATGAAGACCGAAGGCTGCGGATATTGCTGTTGGATCGGCATGCATATCATACATAGCCTCCATTACATGACCCATAAGGCCCATTCTTGCGCCCTTCAGGTCGTGCAGAACCTTACCAATCTCACACCAGGTATGAATTTCCTCTCTCGCTTCTCTATCTTCATATAGCGTTCCGATGATAACATCTGCTACTTTCTTTCCTAACCGTATCGCAACTCCCGTGAATTCCGGAACAGAGCAGATATTATCATTCTCCAGCTGCATGTACGTTGAGGCTTTATTGTAATCCAAGCCCGCTAGAGGCTGTAATGCCAGTAAGATTACCGGTATATTAATATCTCTCATGATCGGTGCAAAAACTGAGGAGGTAGCATAGGTCACCATGTTACAAAACACAATATTCAGATCATCCTGCTTCATTTTCTTTAATACTTCATAGGCAGCTTCACTGGAATCGATCATTCCGTAATCCAATACCTCTACTTCGTTTTCATTAATTAACCTCACCGCATCCTTATGGTATCCACACAGTGAGTTATATAGACCATCAAATTGACTCCAGTAGGTGGCATGCCCTACTCCGAATACACCAATTCTGGCATTTCTTGTTTTTTTACGTGTTATCACTTAAATTCCTCCTTTAGCCCTTTACGCTTCCCATTACAATACCGCTGGTAAAATATCTCTGCAAAAAGGGATACATACATAATATTGGCAGCATCGCCAGGAAAATCTGGGCAGCTTTGCTGCTCTTCTGTGTCACATTCAATAACAGATCATCGACATTTTGAACAAGATCCATATTAATATCTACCACGATTGTCTGCAGATAAGACTGTAACGGATAGTTCTGAACCCGATTCATATAGATTAATCCGTCGAACCAACTGTTCCAATGGGCTACCGCAACAAAAAGAACGAGGGTAGCCAGAACCGGTTTACTAAGGGGCAGTATAATTTGAAATAATACCTTAAAATGTCCGGCGCCATCTACGAATGCAGATTCCATAATCTCATCCGGTAAGGACTTGATATAATTCTGGAGCAAAATAATATTAAACACATTGACCGCACTTGGAAGCACCAAAGCCCATACGGAATCAATCAGACCCAAACTGGATATCAATAAATAATTTGGAATTAATCCGCCGCTAATCATCATGGTAACCATAAAATACCAAACATAAATCTGTCTTGAAGCAAATTGACGCTTTGTCTTTGATAATGGATATGCCGCCAGCACTGTCATTAACATACCAATAGCAATCCCAAATCCGACTCTCGTGAAAGAGATTCCCATGGCGCGAAAGAATTTCGCTTCACTAAGAATATATTCGTAGGATGCCAGGGTGAAGTTCACAGGCCAAAGCTTAACCAGTCCGGCATTCACCGCCACATTATCACTCAATGAGATCGCAAATATATGAACCAAGGGTAATACGCATACAATTGCCATAATAATACAAAAGGTGTAATTAAAAACAACAAAAACCCTTCTTCCTATGGATTCCTTAAAAAACATAATTACCTCCGTTTCTACGCATGTTATTGCGCACCAAACTCTCTTAAAACACTCGATAACCGCTGGTTTTGTGAGCAACTTTATAAGAAAGCACAAGTAAGGTGCCTGAAATTACAGATTTAAACAGTCCTGCTGCGGATGCCAAACTAAAACGTCCGCCTCCAAGTCCCAGTCGATAAACCAGGGTATCTATGATATCACCGCTTTCATATGTAATCGTACTGTATAAATTAAAAATTTGATCGAATCCGGCATTCAATATGGATCCCATCTTTAAAGTCATCAACAGAACGATAGTCATACTTATTCCAGGTAAGGTAATATGCAGCATTTTCTTAAAATATCCGGCACCATCTAAGGACGCTGCCTCATATAATGAAGGGTCGATACTGGTTAATGCTGCCATATAGATAATCGTGGCGTAGCCAAATTCCTTCCATACATCGGTCACCCATACAATCTCACGAAATAGTTTATTACTTCCCAGGAAAAAGATCGGGTCAATACCGAATAATCCAAGGAATTGATTGAGCATACCACTTCTGGGATTTAGTATCTCTATGATAATACCCGCCATTAGAACCCAGGAAATGAAGTGAGGCAGATAGATCATTGTCTGAATTGTTTTCTTTACCCTAGCCTTTCTCATCTCGTTCAAGAGCAATGCCACTGTTACGGGAACGATGATACCAAGAACTATCTTTCCTAAGGCAATGATTACTGTGTTTTTTAAAGCCTGAACAAAACCAGGGGTCAAAAATAGTTCTTTGAAATTATTTAAACCGACGAAGGGTGAATTCGAGAAACCTCTGGCCGGGTTATAATTCTGAAAAGCAATAACGATACCAAATAATGGTATATAATGAAAAATTAGCAGCATGGTGACTGGAAGCAAAAGCATCAGATGTAATGCAGCATCCCGCTTCATCATACGAATGAATTTTTCCTTTCTTGATCTTTGTTTCATAACATTCCTCCAAGAACAACTTCGATTTGTTTCTAGGCTGTTTTTTATACTTATTAGCAGACTCCAGGTTAATTCAATATTGCCTTTGATTTATAATGGGCTATCGCAAAATTAGATGAACTATCTGGATGAATACTCATCCTCACAGAACATAATTTGATTATGCGACAGCCCCATTATATCTACTGGCTAATTATTTATTATTCTGATACCATGTATTAACTTCTTCTGCCATGATCTGACCGCCATTTTCATTCCAGTCATTTACGGCATCTTCATATAATGAGATATCTTCGCCCATGATTACTTTTGTCATTGCTGTATTCAAGGAATCTACCAGAATACTTTTCTTTGCAGTCATTGTCTCAGTGGGAATTGCCTGGTAAGCATCTACGAGAATTCGGTTATCTTGTTTGATCTTATCGATCACGGAGAAGGTACCAAGAGGTCCAAAAATATGATAACTGTTCCACTGTGTGATATCACCATCTTGATACTTCAGATGATTCTGGTAAGTAGTCTGGGATAATGCTAAGGTAAATTCCTCCGCACCGGTCTCAAGTGCCTTTACTGATTCCTGATAACGGGTTAAGTTCTGCCAAGGCATTCCACAGAATTGTACACTAGCTACATATTTTGATGTCTGTACATTCTTCTCTCCATCCGGTCCCAAATGAGTCGTGTACTTCTTAACAACCTCGGGATCTTCATTGAAGATTAAATCTATTTCAAGATTTAATAACTTAATGATTGCTTCTGGATTTTTGCAATCTTTATTAACGAAAATAAACTGACTTCTGCTTACAGAGCCCTGTACAACCGGTTTGTTTCCATCTACAGTAGGAATTTCAGTGATTACCCAATTAGCTTCCGAGTCCTTAATTGCATTATCCGCAATTCCTGATGCCAGATAATAAGTACCATATGCGATACCAACTTTACCTGAAGCAACATCTTCCTTCGCTATCGTCTTGTCGGTTACTGCAAAGTCCTTATTGATCAATCCCTTCGCATACATATCCTGAAGCTTAAGTAAGCCAGCTTTGGTCTGCTCCATCGTGGTTCCATAGAATAGCTTACCGTTATCATCCACAAGCCATGAATCCGGATAAGCACCATAACCATTTAGGAAGCCCAAAAATCCCAAATCAAGCCCAAAACTTTCCTTGGAACCAACTAAGCCATAGGTATCCTCGCCACCCAGTTTGTTATCTACAAAAGCTTGAGCAACAGTTTGGAGTTCGTCCATCGTCTTCGGTATCTGCATACCGACCTTATCCAGCCAATCCTGTCTTATGTAAAACAATGCAACTGAATCAGGCTGAGCACCGGTAATCGGAAGGCCCATCATTCTACCGTTCTGTGTACTGTAACCCAGGGTAGCTCCTCCGTCTGCTGCCAGAAACTCCTTATACTTATCACTTGCGTATTTCTCAAAAAGATCGGTCATATCCATGACTAAGCCAGCATCCAAGAGCATCTTATACTGCTCTGCATATACCATACCAAAGTCAGGTAAATTATTCTGCGCCATAGCCATATTCCACTTCGTATTGTAAGCATCGGTATCAGAGGATACCCAATCATATATCACATCGATACCTAACTTTTCTTTATAAGCGGTAATAAAAACATTCTTTTCCGGAGAATCATAATCAGGGTTACCTGGAACAAAAATGGTACCACCGGTATCAAGCCAAGTACCTCTTAAGGAAAGTCCGTCTTCATACTTTCCAAAGGGATCAGCCACTACTTCTTCCTCCACAACCTGTGTAGGTTTCACTTCGTTGTCCGTGGTATTGTTATCCGTATTATTCTCTGACTTGCTGCTACAGCCTGCAAGGAAAGATGTAACCATAACCGATACCAGTAATAATGCTAATAGTTTCTTTTTCATATTTACCTCCTCATTTAGCTTGTTTTTGCTGCTTTACAAAACCTATTATACCGATACTGCTGCTTCTCCTCTATTCCAAATGCTTGTGAAAATGCTTATCATTTTTTTGTTTTTGCTTTTCGTTTCACATATTTTATCATTTAGCTTTTAATTCAGAGAAATCACAAAATCTATAAATTGCCTAAAGACTGTGATTATGCTAGACTTTTAATATGTACAAAGTGACGAAACCAAGTTACTTGTAAGGCTTTTGACACTCCAATCATGTTATATAAGAGAGGTTGCTTATGAAAAATAAATTTCTTTCCTTTAAATCCATATTCTTTCGTCTCTTTCTTACCTTCTTACTTATCATGATTCCCTTCGAAGCCACCGGGCTGATTCTGTTTACATGGACAAAAAATACCATGCAAAAGGAGATAGAAGACACATCAGCCTTGAAGCTGCGATATCTTAAGGGACATCTGGAAACTGAGATTTCTGATCTGTCCGGTCAGCTGGAACGATTAGCAAATATGAATCTGTTCAGCCAGTTTTCCTTGAACAACAGCAGTTACTCTGCCTCCGAATACTATACCAGTCTTCTGGAACAATTCGATTTAATCAAACATTACCCCGTCAATTACGGCTTGATTACAAATGTGACCATATATTATCAGAATCTAAATAAATCTTTGACGGCGAAGAAGGGGTGGATCCCCGTTATCAGTGATCAGTATGATTCGCTTATTACTATTTTCAAGGACAGCTACCATCCAATCAAAAGATATAATAACCAGATTCTTCTTGGTACCATGTATCCGTTCAATATGCAGTTTACTACCTCAAAACCCTTCTATCTGATCACAATGACCTTATCCGAACGTTATATTGTAGATTATCTCTCATCTACGAATATCGAATATGATACGATTGTTTATGATCATACCTACCATACCTCCATTAATAGCTCTTCCATTCAGAAGGAGGACAATCCCTATGAGGTATATTATCCTCTGCTTGAACAACAATTATTATCGAAGGCTTCGGATAGTACAACAACCTCCTTCAAGAAGGATTCCTACTATATTATAGCTGAATATTCGCCTTATCTGAACTGTTCCTTTGTTCAGTTCATTCCGATCGATCAATTGCTTTACCTTCCACGACAGATGAGTGTTTATTTGTTCATCTTCACTTTGCTTTCAATCATCGGAATTATAGCATATACGATAACTTCCATCATACTGATTAACCGGCCAATCAGCACCATTCTCGGGGGCTTCCATTCCATCGAATCCGGTAATTTCGATGTGTCGTTACCCACAATGCATACCTCTAAGGAGTTTGATTATCTGATCCGGGGCTTTAATAAAATGGCTGTACGTTTAAGTCTTTCCATCGATCAGATGTATAAATATGAGATCTATTCCAAGAAGATGGAATTAAAGCAGCTTCAAATGCAGATTAATCCACACTTCTTATATAACACCTATTTTATATTGCATCGAATGATCAGTACGGAGGATATGGAGAGTGCCAAAGAGCTTTCCGCACATATGGGTCATTATTTTCAATATATCACACGAAATAAGAATGATATGGAGATTTTGGAAAAGGAATGGGCTCATGCTGTGAATTACCTAGAAATCCAGTCCATAAGGTATTCCATGCGCATTAAGATAGAAACAGGAGCCCTCCCGGAGGAATACCATTCCTTGGAGGTACCTAGGCTAATCCTACAGCCTCTACTGGAAAATGCTTTAGAGCATGGTCTGAAACAGAAATCCGAACAGGGCATCGTTACTCTGGATTGCAAAGCTGATGATAAACTGCTGACCATCGAGGTATCCGATAACGGCGAAAGCATTGACGAGGAGGCAATTGATCATCTTAAGAATTTGCTTGATCGTCCGATCAGTCCTGAGGCAGAAACTACTGCACTAATCAACATCCATAAGCGCCTCAGACTGGTTTATGGCGATATGGGAGGTATCACCTTCATTAAAAATTCTCCGACCGGATTGATTGTGCGACTAAATATTCCTTTAGGAATAAACCCTTCTAATCGTAACAATTTATCCAATACTCCCTAACCCCACCATTGGAGGTGTAGTCATGAACTTATATACCATCCTCATTGTCGATGATGAGGCATTCATTGTAGACTGGCTGTCTGATTTATTGGAAAAACAGAGTAATGCGAATTATAATATATATCGGGCATATAATTCCTCTCATGCACTTGAAATCACTAAAAAAACGAGAATCGACCTCCTGATTACTGATATCAGTATGCCAAACATCAATGGCCTGGAGTTGTCTAAACAAATTAGTGAACTCTGGCCTTCTTGTAAATGCATTCTGCTAACCGCCTTTTCTGAATTTGAGTATGCTGTGAAAGCAATTCAACAGGGTGTGTCTAGCTATATTCTTAAAACAGCGAGTGATAATGAGATCCTGCACGAGGTATTTCAAGCAATCCATCAGATCGAAAACGAAATGAATCAGAATAAATTAATCAATGATATTCAGAAAAATCTTAAACAGTCTCAGACACAGTTATACCGTCAACTTTTTTTCCTATGGCTGCAAGGTTATTATTCTTCGGAGGAGGAATTGAAACAGGCTAAGGAAGCACTTGGTTTCTCCCAAGGGACCTCCCGGTATTGCTTGGTAATAGGAGATTTATGCAATATTTCTTCCGATGGACAGGAAACGAAAAATATGAATGATGTCATTAAATCCTTCCAAATCAATAAAATAGCGATGCATTACATGGAACCCTATATTAAGAACATAGTTTTTGAGATTAAAGAGAATCGGATTTATTGGATTATTGAACCCAGAACGCTATTTAGTGATAATTTTTCTTCTATTCTCACCGGTGCTCTGGAGCTTGCACAAAAATCATGCCGGGAAACCCTTGGAGTAGCGACTATATTTCTCATCGGCTCCTGTGTAAATAATCCCTCCGAATTAACAGATTTATATTACACTGGTAGAAACCTAATGAATGTGATTGACGTTGAGGAGGAATTTATCTATGTATACCATGCAAATGAATTATATCTACCTGATGCTAAGTTAAAGCAGGCCAGAGAAGAGGATACCTTCCGCCCGACCTTCTTCCTTAATATGAAGAAGAGCCTGGAAAGTGGGAAACAGGACAGTTATTTTGCCAGCTTGGATACTGCCTGCAGATATCTTGAAAAGAATATAAACTGGCATAATACCGTAATGCTTGAAATCTATTATAACATTGTAATGGTAATCATCTCCTACATTAATGAACGAAATTTATCCACCAAGATAGCCTTCTATACCGGCACCGGAGTACTCTTTCGACCTTGGCTGTTATCTACCTGGCAGGAGATTGCCTCCACCCTATCCGAGATTTCCCATGCCCTTTTCACTCTTCAAAGTGATGCCAAGAAAAGGTCTTCCATTGATACGATACAAAGT
>JAQZBA010000141.1 GCA_029239365.1 Herbinix sp.
AGTAGGGTCAGAAACAGAATATGTCACCTTCTCCTTTGAGCCCACTGACGCTGCCTTGAAGGAAAATGTTTCACTCACATTCAGATATTCAATAGTTTCCACAAAATCCAATTTTCCTTTGATCACTTTGATATTCGTGCTAAGCTGATAGGTTTTGCTGTTCTCAACCACCTTAACAACAACCTTAGTTTCACCCTCCCTTTTGCCCGCAACCTTTCCATTCTTATCTACGGTTGCGACAAAGGTATTCTCGGATTTGTATGTAACTTTTGCCTTCTTTGATACATTAACCAGTTTTATCTGATACGTCTCTCCTCCGGCTAATATCGTTTTGGAAGTTTCCGAAAGAGCGGGTCTTTTTATCGCTGCCTCAGCAATTGATGTGTTTACTACTGGTACTGATATTGTGGTTGTGGTAAACACACATAGAACTACCATAATTATCTTAAAAATCGCTTTTCTAACCTTATACAAAATAATTATCCTCCCATCCTAATCATATGAAGCCTAACATTCCTGTCCTTTGAAGCTAGTTACTACTACCGCAAATGCTTCATCATTATCTACTATTATAACCGATATCATTACATTTACAATCCTTTTACATCCATTTATATGCATATATTTCCTGATTATTATAAATTATGGTTGTGGTAAGGCCACCAAAGCCGCAACTACTTATTCTTGAATAATTTAGCTGGTTATAGTAAGATATAGATGATATTGATCAGTGGCCTTAGCAATGATGACGAATTATTAATAAGAAGAAACTCGTACCAAGGGGGGATATCTATGAAGGATATGGCACAGACCGAGAGACAGATTTTTATCTTGTTGTTACTTTCAGAAAACAAACGAGGATATACCATCAGTGATATTCATGCTTCACTGGAAAAATGGGATGTCATTGTGGATAAAAAGACAATTGGCCGGGATATAGATAGCCTATCCGGTATCTGTTTTATCTCCGAGGAAGAGAGAAACAGTAAGACCTATTATACCGCGGACAAGTTCCGTCTTCGTGATATTACCTTCACTTCACCGGAGCTTATCTCCCTAGCCTTTCTGTTGGAATTATTAAAGCCTTATCAGTATATGACCATGGGTAAGACTGCGCAGGAGTTAATTCATAAACTGCTTGATAATACGACTAATTTAAATCGGGAGTTTATACGGCATTTTAACGGTTTAGTAACGATTAATACCAATGACTATATCAGTGATGAAGTTAATCCTGAGATAGAGGACAGACTTCAGTCTGCCATCCGTAACAAATCCAAGATTCGAATCATCTACCACAGCTTCGGTGGCGATGAGGATACAATTCGTATCATTCATCCTTATGAATTGATGATTAACGACGGAGCACTAAGTGTAGTCGGTTACTGTGAGCTGAGAAATGATATCCGAGATTTCAGAGTTTCCCGTATTAAAGCAATCACCCTCCTGGAAGACTCTTTTATCATCCCCTCCGACTACTTTCTTAAGAAGGCACGCAGCAAATTCATTCATCTGTCCGGTAATATCGTAGAGCAGATTATTATTGCTTTCGACGGACCCACCGCAAAATATATCCAGGAATATGAAGCAGATCTGGCTGATGAGATTGTTGTAACCGAGACCGGTGTTAACTTTATCCGAGATACCGCCGTTACCGATGAATTGGTTCGCTGGATTATGCAATACGGTTCCGGTGCCAAGGTATTGAATCCACCTCATCTTAAGGATAAAATCAAACAGGAATTGGCTAAAAGTTTAAAACAATATAATTAGGTGTAAAATTATTTAACTATAATCATAAAAATTTATAATTATACAGTTGACAATCAACAAAACTGGATATATACTAATAAAAAATACATAAATATAACAAAACCGATGAGTAAGAAGAGTAGGTATTGCTAATTATTTTCAGAGAGCTGCAGAGGGTGCGATTGCAGTAATGAGGCGATTCTGAATGGGCTTACGAGGGTGGGAAGAACGATAGGAACCTATCTAGTAATGCCCAACGGAATCTTCGTCCGTTAACAAGGAAGCATATATGTAGGTATATGGAATAAGAGGGTGCATTGCACCAAACCGGGTGGTACCGCAGAAGTATATCATTGCTTTTGTCCCAGTAGAATTACTGAGGCAAGGGCTTTTTTTATATCCATATTTAGGGGTATCGGTCTGCAGTAATGATAATAATCATTCTGATGTAAGCACAAACATATAATAATGAAATCTTGAAAGGAGCAAACATTATGTCAAAGAAGATTCCACACAGACTATATCTAACCGAGGATCAGATGCCAAAACAGTGGTACAATCTGAGGGCAGATATGAAGGAGCAAGCCGCTCCCATCTTAAATCCGGGAACTCTGCAGCCCGCAACTGTCGAAGAATTATATCCTGTGTTCTGCGAGAAGCTTGCACAACAGGAAATGGATCACACTACGAGATATATTGATATTCCTGAAGAGGTTCAGGAATTCTACAAGATGTATCGTCCCTCCCCACTAATCCGTGCCTATAATTTAGAGAAAGCCCTTGGCACACCTGCTAAAATATATTTTAAATTCGAAGGTAACAATACTTCAGGCAGCCATAAGCTGAATTCTGCAATTCCTCAGGCTTATTATGCGAAAGAACAAGGACTTACCAGTTTAACTACAGAAACCGGTGCTGGTCAATGGGGTACTGCTTTAGCAGAAGCATGCTCTTATTATAATTTACCTCTCACCGTATTCATGGTTAAGGTGTCTTATGAGCAGAAGCCCTTCCGCAAATCAGTAATGCAGACCTTTGGAGCAGACATCATTCCCAGCCCCAGCGAAACCACCCAGGTTGGTAGGATGATTTTATCCAAGGATCCTAACACCGGTGGAAGTCTTGGCTGTGCTATCTCCGAAGCTGTGGAGAAAGCTGTAACCACCCCCAATTGCCGCTATGTTCTTGGCTCTGTACTAAATCAGGTGTTATTACACCAATCCATCATCGGTCTGGAGTCTAAGATTGCGATGGAGATGCTCGATGAATATCCCGATATCATAATTGGTTGTGCCGGTGGCGGTTCTAACCTCGGTGGTCTGATTGCACCCTTCATGCAAGATAAACTCCTTGGTAAAGCTAATCCAAGAATTATCGCTGTTGAGCCCGCTTCTTGTCCCTCCTTCACTCGAGGTAAGTATGCTTATGATTTCTGTGACACCGGTAAGGTTACACCCCTTGCGAAGATGTATACACTCGGGAGCAGCTTTATGCCCTCTGCAAATCATGCAGGCGGCTTAAGATATCACGGAATGTCACCCATCTTGTCGAAGCTGTATGATGATGGGTATATGGAGGCCGTTGCCGTTGAGCAGACCAAGGTATTCGAAGCTGCTGTGTTCTTTGCGAAGCAGGAAACCATATTACCGGCTCCGGAATCTGCACATGCAATCCGTGCTGCGATTGATGAGGCTTTAAAATGCAAGGAAACCGGTGAAGCTAAGACTATTCTCTTTGGTTTAACCGGAACCGGATATTTTGATATGACTGCTTATAATGCTTACTTAAATGGCAGCATGTCCGATTACGTCCCCAGTGACGCAGATTTACAAAGGGGCTTTGATCAACTACCAAAGATTCCCGACATTCAGTAGCTATATTCTTCTCCAAATTGGAAATAAGATAGAAGGAACAGGACCGATTGTTACTATAGTCGGTCCTGTTCCTGATTCATAACATGATTATTTCGTTAATAAACTTGAATACTTCATAAAGATAAGTGAAATCTAATAACGTCATTTTTCAATTAACAGTAAGTTCAATTGAAGTGATACTCATCCCGTTCCTCGCCACAATCATAATTATGGTTCGTAGTATTTCCGCAGTTATTGCCAATGTCAATCCCCTTCTTAATCGGTGCTGCGAGGAATCCAATCACTAACCCCAGCAGAAAACTACACGCGGACAACAAGATTATTTCTGATTTTTTCATACTAATCACCCTACCTTTCTCACAACCTCCCATTCTGCATCTTTTATGCAGATCTTCTCTTGTGAAGATGTTCATTCTTCCTATTAGCTTTACATACCTACCCTTAGAATTAATTTGTATAAAGTATATTACTTAACCCATTGTTTTGCAACTATTTACCCTCTACTGATCGATATGCTGCTCTCATTTTCCTTGATTAATTGGTTCCGTCTTCTGGGTTTTGCCAATTAAATATTTGTGCATTCATATTCAATCTATTCAACGAATCCGACCTTTATCACTCAATCAAATTATTTTATTTTTATTTTTGTTTTCTTATTTCATTCTTTATGTTATAATGTTGGTTATGCAATTTTTTATCCTATGGAGGAAACAACATGAACGATCAAACAACACATGATGTGTTAGAGGACAAGTTTCGAGAGCTCATCGCTTTTGCCAACAGGCAGAAGGGTATTATAGAGGCAGAAAAGGTACACACCCTCATAAGCGAGTTAAATTTAGATAACAATCAGATCGACAAGATTTATGAAAGACTCGAGGCTTATAATATCGTCGTCCTAAGCAACAGTGATGAAGAAGAGCCAACGGATGAGATTCTACTTGAGCTTGATGATGATGCGGAAGAAGCTCAATCCGAGGTAGAGGCTCTTACGAGTTCCTCCTATTCTATGTCTGATGACCCGGTGCATCTGTACCTGAAAGAAATCGGTAATTATCCGCTTCTCTCCATGGCAGACGAGGTTGACCTGGCCAAGAAAATCGCTGACGGTAATGATTTTGCTAAGCAAATGTTAGCAGAATCTAACTTAAGATTGGTTGTAAGTATCGCAAAACGTTATGTAGGAAGAGGACTTTCGTTCCTAGACTTAATTCAAGAGGGTAATCTTGGATTAATTAAAGCAGTTGAGAAATTCGATTATACCAAAGGCTACAAGTTCAGCACCTATGCTACTTGGTGGATACGTCAGGCAATCACCAGATCCATCGCGGATCAATCCCGTACCATTCGTATTCCGGTACATATGTCAGAGGTTATTAATAAAACCTACCGCGTATCACGTAATCTTCTTCAGGATTTAGGAAGAGAACCTACCGAACAAGAGCTTGCAGATGCAATGAACCTGCCTATTGAGAAAGTTAGAGAGATTCTTAAGGTCTCTGCAGACCCTATCTCTCTGGATACTCCCATCGGAGAAGAGGACGATAGCCATCTGGGAGATTTCATCAGTGATGAATCCATGATGGGGCCGGAAGAAGCTGCATCTTATTCTATACTGAAGGATCAAATTACGAAATTATTGGACACACTTACAGACAGGGAACAACGCGTATTAGTATTACGTTTCGGCCTGAAGGACGGACGAAGCCGTACACTCGAAGAAGTAGGCAAGGAATTCAATGTAACTCGTGAACGTATTCGCCAGATTGAAGCAAAGGCATTACGTAAGCTTAGACATCCAAGCCGAGCTAAGATGCTGAAGGGTTATGATATCATCTAAACCGTTATGGAGGGAGTGTTATCAAGATGCGTATTGCATTTATGGTTCTTCGCAGCATATTTAATTTACCCTATTGGTTTTTTCATATAGTTCAGTTATGCAATATTGAAAAATACGATGCATCAACCCGCTATGCTTATCTTCATAAGCTGGTACCGATCGTAAATCGACGCGGTAGAGTTAAGATCGATTGTCATGGACTTGAACATCTTCCAAAGGAGACAGGCTATGTTATGTTCCCTAATCATCAGGGATTATTTGATGCCCTCGCCTTTCTGGAGACCCATGAACGCCCATTTGTAACTGTAATGAAGAAGGAAGTCAAAGATACCATTCTGTTAAAGCAGATTATCCAGCTGTTACAGGCCGAAATAATCGACCGTGAAGATATACGCCAATCGATGCAGGTCATCATGAATATGTCGAAGCGTGTGAAGACAGGAGAAAACTTTCTCATCTTTGCTGAAGGCACCAGGTCCCGTAACGGGAATACTCTATTAGAATTCAAAGGTGGAAGCTTCAAGAGTGCTACCAATGCAAGATGTCCTATCGTTCCGGTTGCACTCATCGATTCCTTTAAACCCTTTGATACCAATTCTCTTAAAAAGCTAACCGTCCAGATTCATTATCTCAAACCCCTCTATTATGAGGATTATAAGGATATGAAGTCAACTGAGATCGCTGAACTGGTATCTTCTACCATTCAGGACAAGATTAATTCGGAAATAGCACGGACAAAATAATTTTTTTCAGAATCCTAATACTCCAAGTGCCAAGTTAATATGGTTCTTGGAGTAATTTTATCCCTATTTTTACTATTTCATCTACTATAATCTGTATATTTTTATCTATTTATGCATATTTATGTCAATGTTTTCCATATCAAAGCCAAAACAGTTGCTTTATCCCCGGTTTTCCTGTATAATAGTTTTTAAATACATACAATAGAAAGTTACTTAGGGAGTGTTCTATTGTATGAACTATGTAGAGGGAAAAGGAATGAATAAAATTAAAAGAACCTTAATATCTATGATAGTGTTTTTGTTTGTCTTTTGTTTATCCGTAATCATTGATATACCAAGCCCATTCGCCACCATAAGAAGTGAAACCTCAGAGACAGTGACTGATAGCGAGGTCGAAGGCGACACTACTACAGCAACTACAGAAGCAACTACAGAAGATGATATAGAAATCGAGCAATTTTCATATAAGACCGGCTCCATCGTTACCTTCTGGGATGATCCGAGTCTGGCAACACAAGATACTGTCGAAGCAACTGATATACAGGAAGATGGTTCATCAGCAGATATTACCGGCGCGATTACACTACAAGAACCCCTTGCAGCAATTGATGCAACGAACGCTCTAATACAGGAAACGCCTATCCTTGATGCTGAATCCACTGAAGTACCCCCCACCGATGTAGCAGAAGAACAGGAAGAAGCACTCTATGCAAATATCGGTATCTCCATCGCCAAAGAATTCGTAAACATCAGAAACGAAGCCTCTACCGATGGCCAAATCCTTGGTAAACTTTATAAAAATTCAGCTGTAGAGATTATTGATACCTCCGGCGATTGGTACCGGGTTGTATCCGGAAGCGTTAAGGGATATGTAAAAGCAGAATTTATACAGACAGGTATTCCTGATGACGAATTAGTAGAGAAATATGGTGAGCTTAGTATTCTTGTTACTGTTGATGGTTTGAATGTTCGCGAAAAGGCCGATACAGAATCCGCTAAACTAGATGTAATTTACCAAAATGAAATCTATCCTGTACTTGATACCAATAAGGAATGGATTAGAATTAATATACCGGATGATAAGACAGCAGGATATATAAAACGTGAACATGCTGAACTTATCGTGGATTTTAAAGATGCTGTATCGAAGGAAGAAGAAGAGGAGCTGTTAAAGCTTCAAGCGGATGAACGTGCCAAGAAGGAAACTGAGGTTAAATATCAGGAAGGTGTCAGTTACTCTCAGGATGAGCTTAGACTTCTTGCCTGCCTGGTCCATTCTGAGGCCGGAACACAGAGCTATGAAGGTAAACTGGCGGTAGCCAATGTAGTCCTTAACCGTGTAAATTCCTCCAAGTATCCGGATACCATTAAAGATGTTATCTATCAATCAGGACAGTTCTCCGTAGCAAAAAGCGGATCGCTCTCTAAACAGCTTGCAAATTACGATAACTACTCTTCCTCTTCACAGCAGTTATCTATTAAAGCTGCAAAAGCAGCACTGGAGGGAGCGAACAACATCGGTTCGCGTTTGTACTTCCATTCTTATCGGGCTGCTGTGAAAAAAGGCTATGAAAAGAAAAATAACTGTGTCAAGCTGGGGGATCATTTATTTTGGTAGACCATAGGTCCTCCAATCAGTAAGTTAATAGAGTTTTTGCATCGTGTATAATTAATCATAAAAAAAGAGTTAGTAACCTTCCCTAACATAAATGTATGGGAAGAATACTAACTCTTCTTGTTTAAACCGATTCTTAGTAGAGCTTAATCACAAGCGGAATACCATTCGCATATTTTACATTAGTCTCTCCCTGAATTAATGGCTTCATGTAAGCAACCAATTCTTCCGTTACATCATGTCCATCAGGAGTAATCCAGTCCATGGGTACTATTTTCTCATGGTTCGCAACTTCGTTCACCGGTACAGAGATGAATTCTACTCGATAAGGCATATCACTCAATCTCATGATTGCTGCCATGCGACCTGTCTCACCATCTAAAGCACAGCTTAACGCTTTCTGTCCGAGCATCAGGGACTCGATAATATCAGTCTCACTGGCAACATGAGCTGCTGCTCTCTGCATCAGGTTTAATTCAATGGAACGAACCTTACAACCGATCTCATTGCGAACCAATTGTTCCAATGCACGCGCTGCTCCCGCGATATATTTATGACCAAAGTTATCTACCGCACCACTGGAGATCTGGTCTGATACATAAGCACCGTTGCTATCCTTCACACCCTCACTCACTGCTACTAAGATACCCGGCTTCTGAGCCAACTTCTCCTGAACATCACTGATAAATCTTGCATTATCAAAATCCTTCTCACACAGGTAAATCAAGTCTGCGCCTGCTCCACCGTTCACTCTGGACAGAGCTGCTGAAGCAGTTAGCCAGCCTGCATTACGTCCCATGATCTCAACGATGGTTACAGCCGGGATATCATAAGCACCAATATCACAAGCAAGTTCAGAGATTGTTGTAGCAATATATTTTGCAGCAGAGCCAAAGCCAGGGCTATGGTCTGTCAGGTTAAGGTCATTATCAACAGTCTTAGGAGCGCCCATGATAATGAAATCATGGTTATTCAGTTTACAATATTCCGAAAGCTTATCTACGGTATCCATAGAATCATTTCCACCGATATAGATGAAATATTTGATATCATACTTGTAGAAGGTTTCAATTATCTTCTTGTAGGGCTCATCATCTTTACGCCAGTCCTTCATCTTGTAACGGCAGGTTCCGAGAGCAGAGGAAGGTGTAAAGGTAAGTGTATCCATTGCTTGTGTGTCTTTTATAATTTCATTCAAGTCAATCAGATGATCCTTTATAGCGCCTTCGATACCGTTTTTTGCACCATATACCTTATCAACTTTTCCGCTTGCGCGCACACCCTGCAATACACCTACAAGCGTTGCATTAATAGCAGCGGTAGGTCCGCCGGATTGTGCCACTAACAAATTCTTCATTTTGTTACCTCCTTATATGCTTACAATATCAATTCATAAGTATGTCATTTACACAGTTTAGCATGCCTTGCCATAATTAGTCAAGCCACTAAACTAATA